>NZ_JAPDNQ010000002.1:600000-804331 GCF_025989145.1 Microbacterium sp. SSM24
GTCGGTGAGGTCCGAGTCCTCGCGGGGCGACATCTGCTCGATCGTCACCGCGATCGAGTGCGGCAGCTCGTCGCGCACGCCCTCGAGCGCGGCTTCGCGGATGATCTCGGCGACGCGGTCCTCGATCGACTCGTCGGTCACGACATCGGCATCGTAGAGAGCCGGCCCCTCGGGCATGAGCGCGAGGAGCTCGTCGGTGAGCACGTCGAGCTGCTCACGGGTCAGCGCAGACAGCGGGATGACGGCTGCCCAGTCCTCGCGCAGGGAGTCGACCTCCATGAGCCGCTCGGTGATCTGGTCGCGTGAGGCGGCATCGGTCTTGGTGACGATCGCCACCTTCTTCGCCCGCGGATATCCGTTCAGCGATTCGGCGATGCGTCGGTCTCCGGGACCGACCTTCTCGGTCGCCGGCACGCAGAAGCCGATCACGTCGACATCGCCGAGCACCTGCTCCACGAGGCTGTTCAGCCGCTCTCCCAGCAGCGTGCGGGGCTTGTGGATGCCGGGAGTGTCGACGATCACGAGCTGCCCTGCGGGACGATTCAGGATGCCGCGGATCGCGCGACGCGTCGTCTGAGGCTTATCGCTCGTGATGGCGACCTTCTCGCCGACGAGGGCGTTGGTGAGCGTCGACTTCCCCACGTTGGGACGACCGACGAAGGTCACGAACCCGGATCGGGTCTTCTCGGTCATGCGCGTTCGCCTTTCCTGGATGCGCGAGCATCGCCGTTGCGCGCCGAGACGACGCGAACCTCACCGGTGCGGGGCGCGCGTCCGAACGCCGCCTCGACCGCGTCGAGTGCGTCGCCGCGCTCGACGAACACCGTCGAGATGCCGCGGCCTCGGCCGCGCGACGCGCCGCCGGTCATCACGAGGCCGGAGTACTCCGCCGTCGCTCCCGGCTGCGGGACGCGTCCGAGCGCCTTGCCCAGGAGTCCGCCGATCGAGTCGACGTCCTCGTCCTCCAGCTCGATGCCGAAGAGGTCCCCCACCTCGTCGAGGCCCAGGCGGGCGCTCACTCGGAAGCGACCGGGCTCGAGCTCGGTCACCTCGTCGCCGCGCGGGTCGTACTCGTCGGCGATCTCGCCCACGAGCTCCTCGATCAGGTCCTCGAGCGTGACGAGGCCCGAAACGCCCCCGTACTCGTCGATCACGAGGCACACATGCACTGCATCGCGCTTCATCTGCTGCAGCAGTGTCTCGGCCTTCATCGACTCGGGCACGAACACCGCGGGCCGCGCGATGCGGCTGATGGGAGCATCCCGCCAACCCGTCTCGTCCCGGAAGCCGAACTGCACGAGGTCCTTCAGGTACAGGACGCCGACGACGTCGTCCGCCTCGTCATCGACGATCGGCACGCGGGAGATGCCCTTGTCGAGAAAGATCTGCATCGCTTCGCGCGTGGAGGACGAGGCATCCACCGTCACCATGTCGGTGCGGGGAACCATCACAGCGCGCACGAACGTGTCGGTGAAGTCGAAGACGGAGTGGATGAGCTCCCGATCGTCCTCTTCGATGAGCTCGTTCTCGGCGGCTTCGTCGATGATGCTGAGCAGCTGCTCCTCGGACGCGAACGACGAGCCCCGGGGCACGCCGGGAGTGATCCTCGTGCCGAGGGCGACCAGACCGTGCGCCAGGGGGCCGAGCAGGATCCGCACACCGCGCACCACCGGAGCGGCGCCCCGCAGCAGGCCCTTCGCGTGCAGCCGGCCGACGTGACGCGGGCTCGCGCCCACGACGACGAACGACACACCGGTCATCAGCACCGCCGCCGCGAGCATCGCCCACCAGATGCTGTCGAAGAGCAGCGTGAAGGCCACCGTCACCAGCACGGCGGCCGTGGTCTCGGCCAGGACGCGGATGAAGATGACGGCGTTCGCATGCGCATCCGGGTCCGCGGCGATCCGCCGCAGGGAGGACGCGTTGCGACCGGATGCGCCGAGCTCGGCCAGATCGGCGCGGGAGGTGACCCCGAGCGCCGCATCGATGGCGACCATGAGCGCACCGAAGGCGAGCAGCAGCGCCGCGCCGACGAGAAGGAGTGCCGCGGTCATGCGCGATTTCGGCGACGCTCCACGGCCTGGAAGGCCGTGATGAGCTCGCGCTGCAGACCGAACATCTCGCGCTCCTCTTCCGGCTCGGCGTGGTCGAAGCCGAGAAGGTGCAGCAGGCCGTGCGTGGTGAGCATCACCAGCTCGTCCATCGTCGAGTGCTGGGCCGCCACCGCCTGTGTCTCGGCGACCTGCGGGCACAGCACGATGTCGCCGAGCAGTCCGGCGGGCGTCGGCGCATCGTCGGTGCCGGGGCGCAGCTCGTCCATCGGGAAGCTGAGCACGTCGGTCGGCCCGGGCTCGTCCATCCACTGGACGTGGAGCGCCTCCATCGCACCCTCGTCGACGAGGAGGATCGCGACATCCGCGTCCGGGCTCACATTGAGCTCGCTGAGGTTGTTCTCCATGAGCCGCAGGAGGACGGTCTCGTCGACCGCGATTCCGGATTCGTTGCTGATCTCGATCGTCATGATGAGGGTCCTCGCTTGGGGAGATGATCACGCGGACCCTGCGGCCGCATACCGGTGCGCCGTTCGGCGCGGTTGGCGAACTCGGATGCCTCGTCTCGCTCCCGCCGCGAGGCGATCCGTCGTTCGTCGTACTCGGTGTACGCATCGACGATGCGACCGACGAGCGTGTGACGCACGACGTCGTCGCTCGTGAGGTACGAGAAGTGGATGTCGTCGATGTCGCCCAGCACCCGGGTCACCAGTCGCAACCCCGATGAGCCCTGCGGGAGATCGACCTGAGTGATGTCGCCCGTCACCACCATGCGGGTGCCGAATCCGAGCCGCGTGAGGAACATCTTCATCTGCTCGGGGGTGGTGTTCTGCGCCTCGTCGAGCACCACGAAGGAGTCGTTGAGCGTGCGCCCGCGCATGTACGCCAACGGCGCGACCTCGATCGTGCCGGTCGCCATGAGCTTGGGCACGAGCTCGGGGTCGAGCATCTCGTTGAGCGCGTCGTACAGCGGTCGCAGATACGGGTCGATCTTGTCGGTCAGGGTGCCCGGCAGGAACCCGAGCCGCTCCCCCGCCTCGACGGCCGGCCTGGTCAGGATGATCCTGTTGACCTCTTTGCGCTGCAAGGCCTGAACGGCCTTGGCCATCGCGAGATAGGTCTTGCCCGTACCCGCCGGGCCGATGCCGAACACGATCGTGTTCTCCTCGATCGCATCGACGTAGGCCTTCTGACCGAGGGTCTTCGGGCGGATGATCTTGCCGCGCGACGTCAGGATCGCCTCGCCGAGCACCTCGGACGGCCGCGGGCCGCCCTCGCTCCGGAGGATGCGGTTCGACGACGACACGTCGGACGGGTCGAGACCCTGTCCCGCCCTGGTCATGGCGAGCAGCTCGTCCACGAGCGAACGGGCCGCGGCGACGGCATCCGCTTCCCCCGTCAAGGTGATCTCGTTCCCCCGCACATGGACATCGACGGCAGGATGCTCGCGTTCGACGACGCGCAGGAGCCGGTCCTGCGGGCCGAGCAGCTGCACCATGGCGACGCCGTCCGCATACACGCGGTCGGTCACGGATTCGTGTGCTGTTTCGTCAGGCACCGAGACTCTCTTCTCCCAGTCCTCCGGCCAGCACATGGGCGTGCACGTGGAAGACGGTCTGGCCCGCGTTCGGGCCGGTGTTGAAAACGAGGCGGAAGTCGCCGTCGGCGTGCTCCGCCGCCAGGCTGTTCGCGAGGCCGACGACCTCGGCGAGGAGACCGGGGTCGCCCGCGGCGAGCTCGACGACGTTGCGGTACTCCTCGCTCTTGGGGATCACCAGGAGGTGGACCGGAGCCTTCGGCGCGATGTCGCGGATGGCGAACACGTTCTCGGTCTCCGCGATGATCTCGGACGGGATCTCCCCGTTGCGGATGCGCGTGAAGATCGATGGATCGCTCATGCTCCGAGTCTACCGACGGGGTGCGGCGATCGGACGGGTGGTACCGACCGTCACCACCGGCCGAGCGCCGCGCTCACGACCGCCAGCGCGGCCGGCCCGGCGGTCGATGTGCGCAGCACGCTGTCGCCCAGGCGCACGATCGCCGCACCCGCCGCGGCGAGCCGCTCGAGCTCCTCCGGCGCGATGCCGCCCTCCGGTCCGACGACGAGCAGCACGTCGCGGTCCTCGTGGGCGAGCTCGAGGCGCGTGAGGCGCTCGTCCCCGGTGGGTTCGAGAACGAGCGCGAGGGATGCCGCGGCCCGCGTCGTGAGCTGCGCGGTGGTGACGAGCGGCGAGACCTCCGGGATCCAGGCGCGATGGGCCTGCTTCGCGGCCTCGCGCACGATCGTCGACCAGCGGGCGCGGCCCTTCTCGGCCTTCGCCGCATCCCACCGGGACACGCTGCGCGCCGCCTGCCACGGCACGATCTCGTCGACGCCGAGTTCGGTCGCCGCCTGGATCGCGAGCTCGTCGCGGTCGCCCTTGGCCAGGGCCTGCACAAGCACCACGCGCGGGCGCGGGGGCGCAGCATCCGTCCGCCCTTCGACCCGCACGACGACCTCGCGCGGCGCGACGGACTCGCAGCGCCCCGTCAGCCACGCACCACGACCGTCGCCGACCGTGATCTCCTCGCCGACCCGGACCCGGCGCACGCTCGCCGCGTGGTGCGCCTCGGAGCCCGTCAGCACGACCGTGTCGCCGGGACCGGCGGACGTCGGCTCGTCGAGCACGAAGTGCAGTGCCACGGGTCAGCCGTTCCGGAACCGGTCGCGCAGCTTGGCGAAGAGTCCCTGATGGAACTCGGCGAGGCGCGGGCTCGGCGCCTTGGTGCGCTGAGCGAAGTCCTCGATGAGCGCGCGCTCCTTGGCGTCGAGGCGCGTGGGGGTCACCACGTGCACGCCCACGCGCAGATCGCCGCGCTGGGACCCGCGCAGGGGCGTGATGCCGCGACCCTTGATCGTGAGGACATCGCCGCCCTGCACGCCGGGCCGCAGCTCGAGGTCGACCGCGCCGTCGAGCGATTCGATGGTGGTCGTGGTGCCGAGGATCGCGTCGGGCATCGACACCTCGAGCGTGGCGAGCAGATCGTCGCCGTCGCGGCTGAACACCTCGTGCGGCGCGACGGTGACCTCGATGTACAGGTCGCCGTTCGGGCCGCCGGCAGGACCGACCTCACCCGAGCCCGGCAGTTGCAGCCGCAGGCCCGTCTCGACGCCCGCGGGGATGTCGAGCGACACGGTGCGACGCGCACGCACGCGGCCCTGGCCCTGGCACGTCGCGCAGGGGTACGGGATGGTCGTGCCGTAGCCCTGGCAGATGTTGCACGGCTGGTTGGTGAGTACATTTCCGAGAAGGCTGCGCACCTGGCGCTGGACGTGACCGGTGCCGTGACAGATGTCGCACGTGACCGGCGAGGTCCCCGGCTGGCAGCACGAGCCCTGGCACGTCTCGCACTGCACCGCGGTGTCGACCTCGATGTCACGGTGGACGCCGAACACGACGTCGCCGAGCTCGAGTGTGACGCGCACCAGTGCGTCCTGACCGCGCTCCCGGCGCGACCGCGGCCGTGCCCCTCGCGATCCGCCGCCTGCCGCGCCGAAGAAGGTCTCGAAGATGTCGTTGAACCCGCCGAAGCCGCCGGCACCGCCGAATGGGCTGTCGGTGCCGCCCATGTCGTAGCGGGCGCGCTGGTCGGCGTCGCTGAGGACGTCGTACGCGTGAGTCACGAGCTTGAACCTCTCGGATGCCTCCTCCCCCGGGTTCACATCGGGGTGGAGTTCGCGCGCAAGACGCCGGTAGGCCTTCTTGATCTCGTCGAGAGAAGCGTCTCGCGAGACGCCGAGGACCTCGTAGTGGTCAGCCACATTCGCCTTCCTGCCCGCGGCCGGCCGCGGGGATCGTGGGGGTGCGCGTCCGCGTCAGCGGCTGCTCTCGTCTTCCTCGAGCATTCGCGTCAGATAGCGTGCGACGGCACGGACCGCCGCGAGATTGGTGGGGTAGTCCATGCGCGTCGGGCCGAGCACGCCGACGCGGGCACGCGAGCCGGTCGCGTCGTAGTCACTGACGACGACGGATGCCTCGGCCAGACCGAACGGCTCGTTCTCACGCCCGATGCTGGCGGCGAGACCCTTCTCGTCTGCCACCATCTCGCCCATCAGGTTGAGGATCGTGACCTGCTCCTCGATCGCCTCGAGCAGCGGGTAGATGCTGCCGCGGAAGTCCGCCTCACGGCGGGCGAGCGTCGCGCTCCCCGCCATCACGAGGCGATCCTGGCGGAATTCGTCGAGCTCCTCGGCGACCACACGGACGATCGCGGCCGTGGCGGCCTCGTGCGGCGCCGCGGCCGCCGGGGCACGGTCGAGGTGATCCGCGATGCGCTGCAGGCCGTCGCGCACCGGACGTCCGACCAGCAGGGTGCCCAGCTCGGCGCGGATGCGGGCGAGGTCGGCGTCGTCGAACTCGTCGCGCACGATCGCGATCCGCTGCGAGACGCGACCGGTGTCGGTCACGACGATCACCAGCATCCGACCGCCGCCGAGCTGCACGAGCTCGACGTGGGTGACGTTCGCACGCGCGAACGACGGGTACTGCACGATCGCGACCTGGCCCGTGAGCTGGGTGAGGGCGCGAACGGTGCGCGCGAGCACGTCATCGAGATCGCCTGGTCCGTCGAGGAACGAGGTGATCGCGGTGCGCTGCGCAGGACTGAGGGGCCGCACCTCGGCGAGATGGTCGACGAACACGCGGTAGCCCTTGTCGGTGGGCACGCGGCCCGAGGAGGTGTGCGGCGCGGCGATGAGCTCCTCGTCCTCGAGAAGGGCCATGTCGTTGCGGATGGTCGCAGCCGACACGCCGAAGGCATGCCGCTCCACGATGGCCTTGCTGCCGACCGGCTCGCGCGTGTCGACGTAGTCCTCGACGATCGCGCGCAGCACCTGGAGTCCGCGCTCGCTGACCATCCCGCCTCCTCACGCCCGTACTGGCACTCGCATGACTGGAGTGCCAATTCTACCGGATGCCCCGCCGCGTCGCCGCGATCGCAGCGCGCTCTCGTCTAGTCGGTCAGAGCCCGCACCACCGCGTCGGCGAGAAGCCTGCCCCGCCGCGTGAGCACGATGCGTCCGTGGATCGCCGACGGCCCGTCGATGAGCCCGTCCGCGATGAGCGTCGCCACCGCGTGACGACCCTCGCCGAGAACCTCGGACACGGGGAGCCCTTCGCGGATGCGGGTGCGCAGCAGCACGTTCTCGAGCGTGCGCGCCGCGACATCCGGCACCTCCCGGCCCGCCGCCGGCGACTCCCGTGAGGCGAGGCGCTGGGCGTACGCGGCGGGGTGCTTCACATTCCAGAAGCGCACGCCGCCGATGTGGCTGTGCGCGCCAGGACCGAAACCCCACCAGTCCGTGCCCTGCCAGTACGCGAGGTTGTGGCGCGATCGCTGCTCATCGCTGCGCGCCCAGTTCGACACCTCGTACCATTCGAAGCCGGCCGCACCGAGCGCGTCGTCGACGAGCTCGTACATGTCGGCCTGCAGGTCGTCGTCGGGAGCCGGCACCTCGCCTCGCCGGATCTGGCGGGCGAGCTTCGTGCCGTCCTCGATGATGAGCGCGTACGCCGACACGTGGTCTGGTGCGAGGTCGACGGCCGTGCGCACGGACGTGCGCCAGTCCTCGAGCGACTCCCCCGGTGCGCCGTAGATGAGGTCGACGCTCACGTCGAGTCCGGCGGCCCGCGCCGCGGCGACCGCCGTGCGGACGTTCGCCGGATCATGCGTGCGGTCGAGCGCGGCCAGCACATGCGGGACGGCCGACTGCATGCCGATCGAGAGCCGGGTGACGCCGGATGCCGCGAGCTCGGCGGCCACGGCATCCGTGACGGTGTCGGGGTTGGCCTCGACCGTCACCTCCGCGCCGTCGGCAATGCCGAAGGCGTCGCGCACGCCGGCCAGCATGCGGCCGAGGTCGCCGGGCGGAAGCAGGGTGGGCGTCCCGCCGCCGAAGAAGACGGTGGCGGCCGGCCGCCGCGGACCGATGCCGTCGAGGATCTGCCGGGCGAGGGCGACCTCGCGCAGCAGCGTGTCGGCGTACTGGTCCTGCCGCGCCCCGCGCAGCTCATCCGACGTGTAGGTGTTGAAGTCGCAGTAGCCGCAGCGCACGCGACAGAAGGGCACATGGAGGTAGACCCCGAATGCCGTGGCCGGATCGGCCCGGGTGCCCGCGGGGAAGGAGCCGTCTGCGGGGACCGGCTCACCCAGGGGAAGCGCGGCTCCCATCAGCGGCTCACGAGGGCGTCGTGTACAGCGGCGAGATCGCGCGCAGGTACCGGGTGAACAGCTCGCGTCGCCGGCGGCGGACGAGGCCGGGGAAGGTCCGGTAGAGCAGCGCCTTCGGCGTGTCGAAGGCGCGCACGGTGAACCAGACCTCGTCGTTCTCGTACCAGTCGAGCATGAACGACTCCTCGCCGGACACGACCGAATCGCTGACCGTGCCCAGGGCGAACCCGATGCGGCGCGGCTCCTCGATCGCGAAGATCACGCGGAGCTCGGCATCCGCTCGCAGTCCCCGGACGCGGCCGTCGACATGCACCGTCGTGCCGGCTCCGACATACGGTGTGCCGTCGGCGTCGTAGCGCAGGTCGGACTCCGACCGGCTGGGCGCGATCGGGTGCCCCTCGGCGTCGAAGCTCACGCCCGAGTACATCGGACCGGATGCCGGCCGCACGTCCGTGAGATCCAGACCCGCTCCGCGCTGCGCGGTCCACGACAGCAGGGCATCGCTGGCACCGCGGAAGCGCGATTCACCGCTGCCGATGCGCCACGACTGCTCGGCGGGGATGCTGCGCTCCGGCGGGTAGTGCATGAGGTCGGGCGCCTGCGTCGCCCCGACCGCGGCGTAGTCGACGGTGTCGTCCCGGAAGTTCCCTCGACGCATGACGGCCAGCCTACTTGGCGTCCTTCTTCTCGGTGTCGCCCGAGAGCGCGGCGATGAACGCCTCCTGAGGGACCTCCACGCGACCGACCATCTTCATGCGCTTCTTGCCCTCCTTCTGCTTCTCGAGGAGCTTCCGCTTGCGGCTGATGTCGCCGCCGTAGCACTTGGCCAGAACGTCCTTGCGCATCGCGCGGATGGACTCGCGCGCGATGATCCGCGCACCGATCGCCGCCTGGATGGGCACCTCGAACTGCTGCCGCGGAATCAGCTTCTTCAGCCGCTCCGTCATCAGCACGCCGTACGCGTAGGCCTTGTCGCGGTGCACGATCGCGCTGAACGCGTCGACCGGCTCGCCCTGCAGCAGGATGTCGACCTTCACCAGGTCGGCCTCCTGATCGCCGCTGGGCTCGTAGTCCAGCGACGCGTAGCCCGCGGTCTTGGACTTGAGGTGGTCGAAGAAGTCGAAGACGATCTCACCGAGCGGCATGCTGTAGCGGATCTCGACGCGGTCCTCGCCGAGGTACTCCATGCCGAGCAGAGTCCCGCGACGCGACTGGCAGAGCTCCATGATCGTGCCGACGTAGTCCTTCGGCGCGAGGATCGCGGCCTTGACCATCGGCTCGGTGACGCTGGCGATCTTGGTGCCCGAGGGGAACTCGCTCGGGTTGGTGACCGTGTAGCTCTTCTTGTCGTCGGTGACGACCTCGTACGTCACCGAGGGCGCCGTCGAGATGAGGTCGAGTCCGAACTCGCGCTCCAGGCGCTCGGTCACGATCTCGAGGTGCAGCAGGCCCAGGAACCCGCAGCGGAAGCCGAAGCCCAGGGCGACCGAGGTCTCGGGCTCGTAGTTCAGCGAAGCATCGGAAAGCTTGAGCTTATCGAGCGCCTCGCGCAGCACCGGGTAGTCGCTGCCGTCGATCGGGTACAGCCCCGAGAAGACCATCGGCTTCGGGTCGGTGTAGCCCGGGAGTGCCGCGCTCGACGGCTTCGCCGCGTTGGTCACGGTGTCGCCGACCTTGGACTGGCGCACGTCCTTCACACCGGTGATCAGATACCCGACCTCGCCGACGCCCAGGCCCTTCGTCGGGGTGGGCTCCGGCGAGGAGACGCCGATCTCGAGGAGTTCGTGCACAGCGCGGGTCGACATCATCTGGATGCGCTCACGCGGGTTGAGCGAGCCGTCGACCATTCTCACGTAGGTGATCACGCCGCGGTACGAGTCGTACACCGAGTCGAAGATCATCGCGCGCGACGGAGCGTTCGGGTCGCCCTTCGGCGCGGGGATCTGCGCGACAACGTGGTCGAGCAGGTCTTCGACGCCCATGCCCGTCTTCCCGCTCACCCGCAGGACGTCCTCAGGCCGGCCGCCGATGAGGCTCGCGAGTTCCTTCGCGTACTTCTCGGGATCGGCCGCGGGCAGATCGATCTTGTTCAGGACCGGAATGATCTGAAGGTCGTTCTCGAGCGCCAGGTACAGGTTCGCGAGCGTCTGGGCCTCGATGCCCTGCGCGGCGTCGACGAGCAGGATCGCCCCCTCGCAGGCAGCGAGCGAGCGGCTGACCTCGTACGTGAAGTCGACGTGGCCGGGCGTGTCGATCATGTTGAGCGCGAACGTGCCGTCGGCGGTCGACCAGGGCATGCGCACGGCCTGGGACTTGATCGTGATGCCGCGCTCGCGCTCGATGTCCATCCTGTCCAGGTACTGCGCGCGCATATCGCGGTCGGAGACGACGCCGGTGATCTGCAGCATCCGATCGGCCAGCGTCGACTTGCCGTGGTCGATGTGGGCGATGATGCAGAAGTTGCGGATCAGCTCGGGCGGGGTCGCGGACGGCTCGAGAGGCTTCAGGGCGCGCGGTGACATATCCCGTCGATTCTACGGGTGAGGGAAGCCTCGCCCCTGCACGAGTCCTGTATCCGGCCGTTAGCCTGAGCGCATGGTCGTCCAGGTCGTGCTCGTGCACGGCATCCGCACGTCCGCGACGATGTGGCGCGCGCAGGTCGCGTACCTCGAGCAGCGCGGCAATCCCGTGACCGCGGTCGACCTCCCCGGGCACGGGACGCGCAGGGGCGAAGGCTTCGCACTCGACCGCGCCTTCGCGACGATCGACGAGGCGGTGACGGATGCCGCCTCCCGCGGCCCCGTGCTCCTGGTGGGCCATTCGATGGGCGGCCTGCTGTGCATCGAGTACGTCGGCGCGGAGGATCCGCCGCCGGTCGCCGGGCTGATCGCGGCGTCGTGCACGTCGATCCCCCGCGGAGTCGGGCTCGCCGCCTACCGCATGCTCGCTCGCGGCTTCGACTCGCTCCCCGATCGCGGCATGTGGCTGACCGACCGGATGCTCGACCGCATCCTCCCGCCGGAGACCAGGCACGACTTCGGCGCCGGCGGCTATGCGCTCGACGCGCAGGATGCCGCGCTGCGGAGCCTCTCGGTGCTCGATCTGCTCGCCGCGCTCGCCCGCATCGAGGTGCCGCTGTGGTTCATCAACGGCCAGTACGACCAGCTGCGTGTGAACGAGAGGCTGTTCACGAGCATCGCCCCGCACGCGGAGCTCATCGTGGTTCCGCGGACCACCCACCACGTCACCGTGATGCGTCCGGAAGTCTTCAATGCGATGCTCCACCTCGCGATCACGACGCTCGAGCAGACCTGATAGACTCGGTGATTGGTTTGCGTGCGGGGTCCCACCTTCGCACGACGCCGCGAGCGGCCCCTCTACCCGTAACGCGGCAAATCCCCATCCATCTCACACGAAAGTTCTTTCACGTGGCGAACATCAAGTCGCAGATCAAGCGCAACAAGACCAACGAGAAGGCGCACGAGCGCAACAAGGCCGTCAAGAGCGAGCTGAAGACCGAGGTGCGTCGCACCCGCGAGGCCGTCGCCGCCGGCGACAAGGCCGCCGCTGAGAAGGCGCTCCTGCGGGCGACCAAGAAGCTCGACAAGGCCGTGAGCAAGGGCGTCATCCACCAGAACCAGGCCGCCAACCGCAAGTCGGCGATCGCCAAGCAGGTCGCCGCTCTCTGAGCCCGCCAGCTGAGCGAAGGCCCGTCCCTCCGGGGGCGGGCCTTCGTCGTTCGTGCTCTCAGCCGCCGTAGGGGGCGCGTGTCGCGATGACAGTGACGAGGCGCTCGAGCGAGAACACGGAGTCACGCGAGCCGCCCTTGACCTCGGCATCGGCCCGGGCCGCTGCCTGGATCGCCATGCCGAGGGATGCCTCGTTCCAGCCCGTGAGGTCGCGACGGGCCCTGTCGACCTGCCAGTCCTTGAGTCCCACCCGCGCGGCGAGGGCACCCGACGACTCGCGACTGCCGGCCACGCGGGCCATGGTTCGCAGCTTGAGCGCGATCGCCGCCACCATCGGCACCGGATCGGCCCCCGACGCGAGGGCGTGCCGCAGGGCGATCAGCGCGTCGCCGTAGCGGCCGGCGATCGCGGTGTCGGCGACCGTGAAGGCGGAGGTCTCGACGCGCCCGCCGTAGTAGCGCTCGACGACCTGCTCGGTGATGTCGTCCGGCACGTCGGCGATGAGCTGCTGGCAGGCCGCGGCGAGCTCGGTGACGTCGTCGGCGAACGCCGACACGAGGGTGCGCAGCGCGGGAGCCGCGATGCGCTTCCTCGCCGCCTGGAACTCGCCCGCCGCGAAGTCGTAACGGTCGGAGTCGCGCTTGATGGCGGGGCAGGCGACCTCCACTCCCCCGCCTTCGCCGGCGCGGACGGCGTCGAGCAGCTTCTTGCCGCGCACGCTGGCGCCGGTGTGACGGAGAACCACGGTCGCGCCGTCCTGCGGCATCGCGAGGTACGAGATCGCCTCGGACAGGAAGGCGTCGGAGCACTTCTCGACTCCCGTGACGCGCACGAGGCGCGGCTCACCGAAGAGGGAGGGCGAGGTGACGGCGAGCAGCGATCCTGCGGCATAGTCGTCGGCGCGCAGATCGGACACCTCGAGGCTGGCGTCTTCGGCGCGGAGGTAGTCCCGCACGCCGGCGATCGCGCGCTCGGCGCACACGTCTTCGGGCCCGGAGACGAGCACGATCGGCGCCGGTTGGGGTGACCGCCACGACAGCTGCGGGATCGCGCTGCGCGCTGCCTTCGCGGGAGCGCGTCGCGGTGTCGGTGCCATGCATCCAGCCTAGCGATCGCCTCCGACTCCACCGCCGCGCTCGCGCCACACCTCGAGTCCGTCGGCGCGGAGCTCGCCGGTGTCAGCGGACGCTGGACGACGCCAGGAATATTGGGGGCGCCTGTGCAGCGATCTGCGCGGTCGTCAGTGTCTGGAACGTGTCCAGCACCACCCGGCAAGCCGTAGTCGTTGTCAGGCTCGGCGGTGACGACGAGCTCGACTGCGCGGGTGAGGTCCATAGCCACCACCTGCGCGGTGACGTTCCCACGCGCCGCTGTCTACTCGGGCGGAGTCCACGCCCCGTAGCGGGCACTCATGTCGGTCAGGCTCACTCCGCCTGTACCCACATTCGTCACGTTCAGAGAGTCGAGATCGGCCGCAGCTGCACGAAGGTCGACGACCTCGTGCCCGTCCGCAGTGTCAGCCCCCGCCGTGATGCGGATCGAGTTCGGCTCCCAGGGCAGAGCGCCCCACACCGCCTTGACGACAGCGTCGAGCTCGTCAGGTGTGAACGGCTCGGCCGAGGCGGTGACGATCCCGAACCGGAGTGCGTGGCCGAGCCCGTTGGTTGACTGGCGCAGGTCTCGTACGCTCACGACCCTCGGGACTGCTGCGGTCACGGCGGCCGCAACATCCCCGTAGTCCGCCTCCGCCTGCTGAGTGCGTGCGGTGTCCGCTGACGCACCACCGCATCCTGACAGTCCACCTGCCAAGAGCGAGGCTGCGAGCACCGCGATGAGAAGACGTCGCCCCCGCACAATCCGTCTCATCATCTTCACTGGCTCCTGGAGGTGTTGGCGCGGGCGATCTTCGGTGGAACGAAGATCGCTTCACGTTCGGCGGCGCGGCTCTTCCACGCAGATACGGTCTCCGCGGCGACCACGGCGCCTGGCTGAGCGAAGATGGTGGCGAACCGGTTGAGGTCGGCGACCCACCGCCAGAATGCGGGATCCGTGAACGGAAGTTCCTTGCGGGCAATGACGTACAGGCGGCCGCCGTCCACCTCGATGTCACACTTCGCTGCCACGATGCGCAAGGCGTGACGAACCTGGAATGTCAGCCGCGCACGCACAGCGTCATCGTCCACGGGGTCGCAGTACACGCGGAAGTGCATGTCGAAGTCGTCGTCGACGCTGACCAGATGCTGCGTGTTCCGGTGTACCGACACCGGGCCCCACACATCTCCGAGTTTCGTCACCATCGTCATCGACGGCCCCACAGTCGCTAGGTCCAGCGCAACGTAGCTCGAGCGGTGCTCGACTATCGACCGTCCCATGCTCCGCTCGTAGAAATACGTGCCCACTTCCAACCCTGAGCGCGCAGGTGAGCGCAGCAGGTCGCGGATCGCGAGAGGCCCGCCGTCACGGAACCGAACCACCGGATGCTGGGCTGCAGGCTCAGCGGCGACATACGTCATGTGGTTGTCGGCCGCGAACCGTGGGAGCCGGTATGTGATCTCTCCGAGGGTCCGCCGGCGGGACCTGAACGACCTGATCTGCGCGATCACGAACGGGGAGATGATGATGAGCGCGATGATCCAGGTGGCGAGGTTCATCCCGGAACCACCGAAGGCCATCTGCAGGATCATCACCGCGATCGCAGCCAAGACACCGAACCCGAGAACCTGAATGATGAGCCGGATCACCAGTCGGCGCACCGACAGCTCCTCAGTAGCACTCCCCGGGATCGCACCGTTCGACGGGACCATTTTCGCCACGAGACCGATCGGGCCTGTGAGCGCGGCAGTGTCGAACTCGAGCGAGCTCACGCTCCCCATGAGTTCCCCGCGCCGAGCAGTTCACTACGAAGATCGTTCATCGATTCAGTCTCCATTCACCCGTGTACGACCCGGCCCGCACGGTGTTCCACGACAAGTGGATCACTGGAACCAGCGATCGCGCGACCTCCAGCCCCGACCTGGCCGGCGGGGTGGCTGAGCAGTTCAGCGCACGGTGGGGGCGCACACGTCTTCAGGGCCCGAGACGAGAACGATCGGCGCCGGTCGGGGCGACCGCCACGACAGCTGCGCGATCGCGCTGCGCGCTGCCTTCGCGGGAGCGCGTCGCGGTGTCGGTGCCATGCATCCAGCCTAGCGATCGCCTCCGACTCCACCGCTCCGCTCGCGCCACACCTCGAGTCCGTCGGCGCCTTCCCACACGGCGATGATCCCCTCGGCATCCGTCCGCGCGATGCGCGCGCCGAGCGCGGTGAGCTCGTCGAGGATCTCATCGCGTGGATGCCCGTAGTCGTTGTCCGCGCCCACGGTGACGAGCGCCAGCCCCGGTGCCGCCTGGCGGTAGAGATCAGGGTCCTGGTCGGCGCTGCCGTGGTGCGCGACCTTGACGATCGCGTAGGGCGGGTCGAGTCCGCCGCCGGCGGCAAGGGCGCCCTGCGGCGATGCCGAGAGATCGCCGAGGAGCAGGATCGGCGGAATGCCGCCGCCGCGCACATCGAGCACGACGCTCGCATCGTTTCCCATCGGGAACGCTCGCCCCTCGGGCGGTGGCCACACGACCCGCCAGCGGGCGCCGCCGAGCGCACCGGCGAGTCCCGCGCGCGCATCCACGACTTCGGCCCCTGCGGACACGAGGCGATCGAGGATCGCCGCGCCGTCCGCGTCGGCGGGGCCGTGGAGCACGGCGTCGACGCGTCCCACGACCGCATCGACACCTCCGACGTGATCGAGATCGAAGTGGGTGAGCACGAGCAGATCGATACGGCCCACTCCGGTGCGATCGAGACAGGCCGCGAGGCGATCGGGCTCGGGTCCGGTGTCGATCAGGGCCACCGCCCCCGCGGATCTCAGAAGCACCGCATCGCCCTGCCCGATGTCGCATGCGAGAACGCTCCAGTCGGCCGGGAGCGTCCATCGGCCCGCGACGGTGACGAGCAGCCCGCCTCCGGCGGCGGCGCCGAACACGAGAGCGACCACCACCGCCGAGGCTCCGCGCACCAGCGCCCGTGACGGCGTGCCGCGACGCAGCGCGACGAGCAGGCCGATCGCGAGCCCCACCCCGCCGAGCGAGAATGCGCCGGGCCACCCCTCCAGCCACGGCACGAGATCACCCGGCAGCCCGCTCAGCGTCGTGGCCGTCCCCGCGATCCACGATGCGGGGAGCCACGCGACCGCGGCGAGACCGTCCTGGACCGGTGGGATCGGCGCCGCAAGGCAGGCTGCGAGCCCGGCCACGGTGGCCAGCGGGGCGGCGGGGGCCGCCAGCAGGTTCGCGAGCACGCCGTACACGGGCACCTGCGGTGCGATGAGCACGAGCAGCGGCCCGCAGGCGAGCTGCGCCGCGAGCGGGACCGAAAGGCCCAACGCGAGTGCGCGGGGAAGCCGTCGAGCGAGTCCGTGCGCGAGCGGCCGGGCGAAGAGAAGGAGCGAGCCGGTCGCCGCCACGGACAGCGCGAAGCCGAGCGATCCCGCCAGCCAGGGATCCGCGATCAGCAGAAAGGCGACGCACAGCGCCAGGATGGCGATGCCCGCCCCGGGTCTGCCCAGGAGCACGCCCAGCATCGCGACGGCCGCCATCGCGCCCGCGCGCACGACACTCGGCTCCGGCGTCACGAGCAGGACGAAACCCGCGAGCGCGACCACCCCTGTTCCGACTCGCACCGCCCTGGACGCTCCGACCGCTGCGGCTGCCGCGAACGCGAGCCCGACGACGAGGGCGCAGTTGGCACCGGACACGGCCGTGAGGTGCGAGAGCGATGCCTCCTTCATGTCGGCATCGAGCTCGAGAGAGACCGCCGACGTGTCGCCGACCGAGAGCCCCGGGACGAGTGCCGCTCCGTCGCCGGGCAGGCCCCTGACCGACCGGACGAGCTCCTGCCGCAGCGTCGCCGTCGCGTGCGCAGCGCCGCGGGGAGGCGTCGTCACGACGACCCCTCGCGACGCCTGCACGACGAGCACCGCCCGCTCCCCCGGCCTCGCCGCCGACGCCGTTCCGCGCGCCTCGATCACGGCGCCGAGGTCGAGGTCCGCCCGAGGCTCGACATCATCGGGATTCACCCGCACGACGGCGTCGACGCTGACGACGGTCGCGCCTGCACCGGTCGCGATCCGAGAGATCCGCGCGTCGAACGCGAGGCCGCCGTTCGCGCGACGCTCGACCTTGCCGACGACGGACGCCTCCACGACGACGGCGCGCCCGTTCATGATCTCGAGCTCGAGGACGGCGTCGCGGGCCGGCTGGGCGAGCGCGACGTGGGATGCCGCGGCGGCCCCCGCCGCCAGCGCGATGACGACGACCAGGACGGACACCCTCGCGCTCCGCGCACGGGTGGCGGCGGTGTACGTGGCGAACAGCGCCAGCGCGCCGAGGCATGCCCCCCATAGCGCCAGAGAGACGCCGGCAGCGGCATCAGGCCACATCGTGGCGCACCAGGCCGTGACCCACGCCGCAGCGGCGACCGGGATGAGCCGCAGGGTGATCCGCAGCGGCGCCCTCACACCGACACCAGATCTCGCAGCGACTCGAGCATCTTGTCGCCGATGCCCGGCACGGCCAGTAGATCCTCGACCGCGGTGAAGCGACCGTTCGCGTCGCGCCACTCGATGATGCGTTCGGCCAGCGCCGGCCCGATCCGCGGCAGCGTCTCGAGCGCGGCGACGTCTGCGGTGTTGAGATCCACGCGCGCCTCGGCGGCCCCGCCTGCCCCCGACTGGGCGACCGGCCCCTCACCGACGGCCGGAACATCGAGCTGCTCTCCGTCGGAGACCGGTCGCGCCAGATTCACCGCCGCATCGTCGGCGCCCTCCGCGAAGCCGCCCGCGGCTGCGATCGCATCGACGACCCGCGCGCCGCTGTCGAGCACGTAGAGACCCGGCTCGACGACGGATCCCGACACGTGCACGTAGAGCGCGGCCGGGGTTGCGGCATCCGTCCCCCCGCCCGCGTCGATGCTCACGCGCTCGACCGGTGCGGACGCACCGCGCAGGATGCCGATCGCCACCGTCACCGCCAGCGCGACGATCACCAGCACGACGGCCGCGCCGAGTCCGAGGCGCCGCCGCGGGGAAGCGCGGTCGGGCTCGCCATCCACGGTCATCCGCCCACGGTAGGCAGGCGGCAGCGCCGGCCGGCACCGTCAGCGAACCGCTGTGGACCGCACGACCTCGCGGACGACCGGGGAGGAATCGCGTCAGTGCGTGCTGAAGCTGACGACCTTCGGCGGGCGCACGACGGCACGCGTGATCTCGCGTCCGGCGAGCGAGCGCTGCACGCGATCGTCGGCGCGTGCGATCCGCTCGAGCTCGGCGGCGTCGATCCGCGCGGGCACCTGCAGGGTCGCGCGCACCTTGCCGTCGATCTGCACGACCGCCGTGACCGTCTCCTCGACGAGGAGCGTCGGGTCGGCGCTGCGCCACGGCACGAGCCCCACGAAGCCCGTGTACCCGAGGATCTCCCACATCTCCTCAGCCATATGCGGCGCGAAGAGGTCGAGCACCATCGCGGTCACCTCGGCGGCCTCGCGCACGGCGGGGTCCGCCGGCCCGGCACCGGTGTCGATGGCCTTGCGCGTGGCGTTCACGAGCTCCATCAGGCGAGCGACGACGACGTTGAACTTGGTCTGCTCGACCAGTCCGGGGGCATCCGCCAGCAGACGGTGCGTGACCCGGCGGAGCGCGGGGTCGCCCTCCGCCCAGATGACGTCGGTCTCGCTGTCCACGTCCTTCGCGACACGCCAGGCGCGGGCCAGGAACTTCTGGGCGCCGGTCGTCGAGACGTCCTCCCAGTTGATGTCGTCCTCGACCGGTCCGGCGAAGGCGATCGCCACACGAACCGCGTCGGCACCGGGGTCGATCATGCTGGCGGCGAACTCGACGAGGTTGCCCTTGCTCTTGGACATCTTCGAGCCGTCCAACAGCACCATGCCCTGATTGATCAGGCTCGTGAAAGGCTCCGTGAACTCGATCAGCCCCATGTCGAAGAGGACCTTCGTGATGAAGCGCGCGTACAGCAGGTGCAGGATCGCGTGCTCGACGCCGCCGATGTAGGAGTCGACCGGCGCCCACTTGTCGGCCTCGCGCGACGGGAACGCCTGGGTCGGATCGTTCGCCGACAGGAAGCGCAGGAAGTACCACGAGCTGTCGACGAAGGTGTCCATCGTGTCGGCGTCGCGCAGCGCGGGCTCGCCGGTCTCGGGATCGGTCGTCGCCATCCACTCGGCGGCGCCACCCAGCGGCGAGGTGCCCTTCGGGGCGAGGTCGAGGCCCTTCGCGTCAGGCAGGCGCAGCGGGAGCTGGTCCTCGGGCACGGGGACGATGCGCCCGTCAGCCGTGTGGATCATCGGAATCGGCGTTCCCCAGAAGCGCTGCCGCGAGATGAGCCAGTCGCGCAGGCGGTAGGACTTGGACGCGCGGCCCGTGCCGGCGGCCTCGAGCTGTTCGATCACGCGTGCGATCGCGTTGCGCTTGGACAGTCCGTCGAGGGGGCCGGAGTTGATCATGCGGCCGTCGCCCGTGAGCGCGATGCCCGTCTTCCCGGGATCGATGTCGGCGAGCGTCGGCTCGTCCACCTCGGGATCGATCGGCACGCCGTCATCGTCGAGCTCGATCACGGGGATCGCGCCGGTGATGGGCGCCGTGGTGTCGACGACGGTCTTCACCGGCAGGCCGAACGCCCGCGCGAAGTCGAGGTCGCGCTGATCGTGCGCCGGCACGGCCATGACCGCGCCGTGGCCATAGTCGGCGAGCACGTAGTCGGCGGCCCAGATCGGCAGGCGGTCCCCGTTGACGGGATTGACGGCGTAGCGCTCCAGGAACACGCCCGTCTTCGGGCGGTCGGTGCTCTGACGCTCGATGTCGGTCTCGCGCTGCACGCTCTCGAGGTAGTCCTGGAAGCGCATCCGCACCTCGGCGGACGAGCCGGAGGCCAGTTCGGCGGCGAGGTCGCTGTCGGGGGCGACGACCATGAACGTCGCGCCGTAGAGCGTGTCGGGACGCGTCGAGAAGACGGTCACCGTGTCGTCGCGCCCCTCGATCTCGAAGTCGATGTCGGCGCCGACCGAGCGGCCGATCCAGTTCCGCTGCATGCGGATGACCTTCTGCGGCCAGAACCCCTCGAGCTGGTTCAGGTCGTCGAGCAGGCGGTCGGCGTACTCGGTGATCTTGAAGTACCACTGGGTGAGCTTCTTCTTGACGACCTCGGCGCCGCAGCGCTCGCAGTGACCGTCGACGACCTGCTCGTTCGCGAGCACCGTCTGGTCGTTGGGGCACCAGTTGACCGGGCTCTCCTTGCGGTACGCGAGGTCGCGCTCGTACAGCCGCTGGAACAGCCACTGGTTCCAGTGGTAGTACTCGGGGTCGCTCGTGTGGAGGATGCGGGACCAGTCGTAGGAGGAGCCGTACTCGCGGAAGCTCTTCTTGTGCTGGTCGATGTTGGCGTAGGTCCACTCACGCGGGTCCGCACCGCGCTGGATGGCGGCGTTCTCGGCGGGGAGTCCGAAGGAGTCCCAGCCGATCGGGTTCAGGACGTTGTACCCGCGGTGGCGCCAGAACCGCGCAACCACGTCGACGTACGCATAGCTCTCGGCGTGACCCATGTGCAGGTCGCCCGACGGGTACGGGAACATCCCGAGCACGTACTTGCGAGGACGCGTGTCGTCATCGCCGCCGGCGCGGAACGGGTCGGCCTCCTGCCAGCGGTCCTGCCACTTCTGCTGAATCGCGTAGGCGTCGAAGCCCCCGCCTTCTGCGGGCACAGCGGAGTCGGGCGGGAGGGTCTGTGACACGGAGGAACCAATCGAACGGATGCCGGAGACGCGCGCGAGCGCGAAACTCCAGGTTACCGGAACCGGCGCTCACCAGCCGGGGGGCAGCGACGCTCCGATGGCGGCCAGCGGTCCGCGCGCCTTGATCCCCACTTCGGCGACCTCGGCGGCGGCATCCGATCTCCAGGTGATGCCTCCGCCGGCTCCGACGTAGGCGCCGTCCGGATGCACCACGATCGAGCGGATCACCATCGCGAGATCCAGCGCACCGTCCGTACCGACCCAGCCGAAGCAGCCCGCGAAAACGCCGCGCGGCGCGCCCTCGAGCTCGTTGAGGATGGTCATCGCCGACAGCTTCGGCGCACCCGTCATGCTTCCCGCGGGGAACGCGGCATCCAGCAGGTCCCCGACCGTGACGTCGGGCACCAGTCGTCCCGACACGGTGCTGACCAGCTGGTGCACGGCGGGGTACGACTCCACCTGCAGCAGTCCGTCGACGCCGACGGAACCGGGCTCGCTGACGCGCGAGAGGTCGTTGCGCATGAGATCGACGATCATGACGTTCTCGGCGCGCTCCTTCTCGTTCGTCCGCAGCTCCTCCGCGAGGGCGGCATCCGACCGCGGATCCGCGCCCCGCGGTCGCGTCCCCTTGATCGGGCGCGTCCGCACCACGCCCGCGGCGACCTCGAGGAATCGCTCCGGGCTGGCACTCGCCAGCGCCACGTCGCCTGACCGCACGAGTCCGCCGTGGTGCGCCGGAGTGAGCGCGCGCAGGCGCCGGTACGCCGCGACCGGATCGACGGTCCCGGTGAGCGAGAAGCGCGTCGTGAGACACAGCTGGTAGGCGTCGCCGGCCCTGATCGCGTCGCGGCAGCGTTCGATGAGGGCGGCGTACTCCGCCGGAGCGTTGCGCGAGGCGGCCCTCCGCGGTGCGGCGACCTCGACCGCGATCGGGTCGGGCGGGACGATCCCGTCGACGGCGGCCGCGAGATCCTCGGCATCACCCGCGGCACCGACCGCCCACGCCCGCCGCGAGCCGTGGTCGAACGCGACGAAGGTCGTCGCCCGCAGCCAGGCCTGGGGCGGCATCCGCTCGTCGAAGCGTGCGGGAGCGCCCGCGCGCTCGGCCGCGTCGTCGTACCCGAGCCACCCCACCCAGCCGCCTCGGAAGGGCCCCGCCGGCCACTCCTCGCCGGAGCTCTGCTGGCAGGCGACGTGCCGCACCGACTCGGGGTCCGTCTCGGGTGCGCCGGCGCCGACCCAGCTCCAGCCGTCGGAGGCATCGGGCCCGGCGTCGAGCCAGAAGGCGTGATCTTCTCCGCCGTAGAGAGAGACGAAGACGGATGCCGGATCCGCCCACGCCGTCAGCTCGACGGCGATGAGGGGCTCCGACATGTTCCCAGGCTAGACGGGCGGGCGGGTTCTAGGCTCATGGCGTGAACGACTTCCTGACGTGGCTGCTCGACGCGGTGCAGAGCGTCGACCCGGTCGTCAGGACGCTCATCGCCGGCGTCGCGATCATGCTCGAGACGAGCGTGCTGGTGGGGCTCGTGGTTCCGGGCGACACGGTCGTGATCGTGGCGGCGACCGCGGTCGCGTCGCCGCTCGAAGGGGTTCTGCTCGCCGTCGCGGTCGTGATCGGCGCGCTCATCGGCGAGAGCATCGGCTTCTGGCTGGGCAGGTACCTCGGCCCGAAGATCCGCCATTCGGCGCTCGGGCGGCGCATCGGCGAGGCGAACTGGCAGCGATCGGAGCGCTATCTGCGCCGCCGCGGCGGTCCGGCGATCTTCATCTCGCGCTTCCTCCCGGTCCTGCACTCGCTCGTGCCGCTCACCGTCGGCATGAGCGGCTACCCCTACCGCCGCTTCCTCGCCTGGACGGTGCCGGCCTGCGTGATCTGGGCCACCCTCTACGTCTCGGTGGGTGCCGCAGCCGCGGGCACGTACCGCCAGCTCGCCGATCAGCTGCACTACGCGGGCTACATCTTCGTGGGCATCATCGTGGTCTTCCTCGTGCTCGTGTTCGTGACCAAGAAGGTCATCGAGCGCGCCGAGCGCAAGCATCTCGACCACGAGCAAGACGCTGTCGCCCCTCAGGGGGATGGCATCGCAGAGGACGTGGAAGACTAGTCGTGATGCCCGAGACCGCCACTCCGCCGCCCCGCACCAAGGTGCTGTGGTTCGCCCGACTCGAGTACCGCTTCCACTCCTGGCGCGAGCGCCGCGCCCGCCGCCGCGGCCAGACGCCCACCGTCACGCCGTTCCCCGGGTATGCCGGACCGGACTGGGTGAGGGTGCTCGGGCGCGTCATGATCGTGCCTCCGGGCAAGCGCACCGAGAGCGGCGAGTACGCGAGCGTGCGAGGCTGGCGCAGCTTCGTGGCCGTTCCGATCGGCTACGCCCAGGTGACGGTGACGATCGCCGGCGTCGACCACGAGGTGGTCGCCGACCGTGGCGGGGTGATCGACGTACGGCTTCCCGCCGCGCTCGAGCCGGGATGGCAGACGTTCACCGTCTCGGTCGAGGACGGCGAGCCCATCGAGACGCGCGCCTTCGTGGTGGCGCCCGATGTGACCTTCGGGGTGGTCTCCGATGTCGATGACACGGTGATGGTGACGTCGCTCCCCCGCCCGCTGCTCGCGGCATGGAACTCCTTCGTCGTGGACGAGCACGCCCGCCAGCCCGTCCCGGGCATGGCCGTGCTCATGGAGCGGGTCGTCCGGGAGAACCCCGGAGCACCGGTGGTGTACCTCTCCACCGGGGCCTGGAACATCGCACCCACGCTCATGCGGTTCCTCCGCCGTCACCTCTTCCCGCCCGGGGCGCTGCTCCTCACCGACTGGGGTCCCACCCACGATCGGTGGTTCCGCAGCGGCCAGGCGCACAAGCTGTCGAACCTCCGCCGGCTGGCGGACGAGTTCCCACACGTGCGGTGGCTGCTCATCGGCGACGACGGCCAGCATGACGACGAGCTGTACACGACCTTCACCGCCGAGCATCCGGCGAACGTCGTCGGCGTCGCGATCCGCCGGCTGTCTCCCACCGAGGCCGTGCTCGCGGGCGGACGCACAGCGGTGAACGACCACAGCGCGGCCCGCGTGCCGTGGGTGTCCGAGTCCGACGGCGCCGGCCTCCTGGAGCGCCTCGAGGACGTCGGAGTCGTCCCGCGCTGACGTCGGACGCCGCGCGTAGGCTTTCCCGCATGTGCGGACGCTTCGTGGTGGCCAGTGCCGGATCCGATCTCGTCGGCGTGCTCCGCGTCGACGTCGAGGGCGACGATCTGCCCGCGCCGTCGTACAACGTGGCGCCCACCGCTCAGGCGGCCATCGTGCTCGACTCCGTGAAGGAGGAGCTGCCGGTACGGCGGCTCGAGAGCGCGCGCTGGGGCCTGGTGCCGGGCTGGGCGAAGGACGTCAAGATCGGCGCACGGGCGTTCAACGCCCGGTCCGAGGAGCTCGAAGACAAGCCGATGTTCCGCAGCGCCCTCGAGAAGCGGCGCGCCGTGGTGCCGACGTCCGGCTATTACGAGTGGAAGACCGTCGACGGAGCGAAGATCCCCCACTACATCCACCCCGCCGACGGATCGCCGCTGTTCATGGCGGGGCTCTACGAGTGGTGGCGCGACAAGGCGAAGGCCGACGACGATCCCTCGCGCTGGGTGCTGAGCTTCACGATCCTGACGCGAGACGCGATCGGCCACCTGGGCTCCATCCACGACCGCATGCCGCTGTTCCTCGACCCCGATCACGCTGACGCGTGGCTCGACCCCACGACCGACAATGTGCGCGACGTGCTCGACGCGGCGATCGACGCGGCGCCGGCGCTCGCCGACACGCTCGACGACCATGTCGTCTCACGCGCGGTCGGCAACGTGCGCAACAACTCCCCCGAGCTCATCGATCCCGCCGACGACTGAGCCACCGCCGGCGGGCCGCCCCTGCCCCGCGCGTATCCTCGAACGGTGACGATCGCGCCCCCGTCCAGCCCCGTGCTCGCCGCCCCCGTGTGGGGCGAGCTCGAGCGCGCTCACGGCGCACGGGCCGACGCCCTCACCGCGGCCCACCGCGCCCGCGCATCCCGCGGCGAGAAGCATCCCGTCGAGGACTTCCTCTTCACGTACTACTCGTACAAGCCCGCCGTGCTGCGGCGCTGGCACCCCGGCGAAGGCGTCGAGCTGGCGGATGCCGCGACCACTCCGCGCGCGCAGTGGCGCGGGTACGCGCCCGGCGATGCACCGGGATCGCTCGTCGTGGACGGCGCGCGGTGGCGTGCGGAGTACGGCGCGCTCATCACGAACATCGGCCGCATCCTTCGCGCGACGCGGGGACGTGCCGCCGGATACGGATGCTTCGGACTGCACGAGTGGGCGATGGTGTACCGCGATCCCGATCACCGCCACGAGGTGCAGCTGCGGCTCGGACTGTCCGGTACCGATGCGGTGGTCGAGGCGCACGACCTGCGCTGCACCCACTTCGACGCCTTCCGGTTCTTCACGCCCGACGCGGCGCCGCGCAATCGTGAGACCCCGACCCGGGAGAGCCAAGCCGCACTCGAGCAGCCCGGATGCCTGCACGCGGGCATGGATCTGTACAAGTGGGCGATCAAGCTCGGCCCGATCGTGCCGGGCGACCTGCTCCTGACAGCGTTCGAGCTCGCGCGCGACATCCGCACGCTCGACATGCGCGCATCGCCGTACGACCTCCTGTCGTGGGGCTACGAGCCCGTCGCGATCGAGACGCCCGAAGGAAAGGCCGAGTACGTACGCGCTCAGCGGGCGTTCACGGACCGCGGTCAGGCGATCCGCGCGCGGCTCATCGAGATCATCGAGCGAGGCTGATCAGCCCGCGGACTCGCAGTCGGCGCACGGCATGAGTCCTCGCCCATCGGCTGCCAGGCTCGTCCGCATCTCGTGGACGCGCGCCGCGGCCTCGTCGAGCCGTTCGGCCGGCAGCGACCCGGACTCCACGGCGGAGACGATCCCGTCGACGATCCGTGTCGCACTCCGGGAATCCGAGAACATCACCCCCAGGACGACGTCGTTGCCCGCGGCGAGGGCGGCGACCGCGTTCGCCACGGGATCGCCGTAGCGAGGGTCGCCGGATGCCTCGAGCATGCCGAGGTCGTCGGTGACGGCGATTCCCTCGAACCCGAGCTCCTCCCGCGCGATGCGGTGCCACTCGGCGGAGAGACTCGCGGGCGCGGCATCCACCGCGGTGTAGGCGAGGTGCCCGAACATCAGCAGCGGCGCGTCGGCGTCGATGCCTGCGGCGAACGGCACGCCGTCGGAGGCGGCCCACTGGTCCTTCGACATGTCCGTCGACGGGATGCCCCGGTGCGAATCGCCGGGCGCGGCTCCGTGCCCTGGGAAGTGCTTGAGCGTCGACATCGCCGCGCTGCCCTCACCCGCGACCGCGGCGGCGACGCGCTCAGCGGCGGAGTCCGGCGTCGTACCCAGAGCGCGGCGGTAGATGAACGATCCCGGGTCGTTCGTCTCGTCGGCCACGATGCCGAAGTTCACCCCGATGCCGGCTCGCTGGACGAGGGCGGCACGAGCGGCGAAGGCGTCCTGCGCCGCCGCGGGCGGCGCGTCCTTGAGCTCGAGTGAGGAGGGGAATCCGTCCCAGGGAAGCCTCGAGACGTCGCCGCCCTCCTGGTCGATCGCGAGGAGCGGCGGCAGAGCCGGGTCGATCGTGAGCGCCGCCGTGACGTCGCGCAGGGCGCTCTCGCTCGCCGGGATGTTGGCTCCCATCAGGATGAACCCGCCGATGCCGGTCGAGGCCATGTAGTCCCTCAGCGCGGCGGTGTCGGTCGTGGGGATATGCCCCATGACGACGGATGCCGCACGTTCGCGGAGCGACATCGCCGCGACCGCGCGCACCGACTCGTCGCTCACGGCATCGGCGGCGGCTGCCTCCACGCGGACCGACCCCGCGTCCTCGGCCGCCGGCGGATCGGTCTCGTCCGCCCACGCCGACGGCATCACGCCGATCGCCACGAGCCCGAGCGCGACCGCCGCGGCGGCGATTCCCCGTCGAGCGACATCCACCACGTCAGCCTAGGTCGCGTGCTGCGATCGCGCACCGCTCGCCGTCGGGGCGCTCAATGCCGGGCGACGATGGCGGCGGCATCCGTCCCGGCCGGCAGGACTCCGTATTGCGCGGCGCGATCATCGCCGAGGCGCGCGGCGATGAACGCCTCGGCGTCGCGGGAGGGCGCGTGGCGCAGCATGAGCGAGGCCTGGAACGCCAGCGCGAGCGACTCCGTGAGCCTGCGGGCCTGTCCCTGAGCGGTCTCCGGGTCGGCTCCCTGGAGATCGCGCAGCAGTGCCAGGGTGCGGGCGCTGTGGGCGTCGAGTATCGCGGAAGCGCCATCGGTCGTGTCCAGCTCGGCGGCGAAGGCCTCGGCCGAGTCCGGATCACGTGTGAGCGCCCGCAGGACATCGAGCGCGATCACCGTGCCCGAGCCCTCCCAGATCGCCATCACCGGCTGCTCGCGGTAGCGCCGTGCGAGCGGGAACGCCTCGGTGTACCCGTTGCCGCCGAGGCACTCGAGCGCCTCGTACGCATGGTGCGGCCCCCGCTTGCAGACCCAGTACTTCGCGACGGGGGTCGCCAGGCGCCGCAAGGCGATGTCATGGTCGGATGCCGCCGCCTCGAAGAGCTGGGCGAGGCGCAGGCCCGTCAGCATCGCGGCCTCGGATTCCAGCGCGAGGTCCGCGAGGACGGCGGTCATCGCGGGCTGGTCGGCCAGCGGCGCGCCGAACGCCACGCGCCCGCGCGCATGCCACACGGCCTCGGCGACGGACTGACGCATCCCGGCCGCGGTGCCCAGGACGCAGTCGAGGCGTGTGCGCTGCACCATCTCGATGATGGTGCGCACGCCCCGGCCCGGCTCACCCAGCACGAACCCGACCGTGCCGTCGAACTCGACCTCGCCCGACGCGTTCGAGCGATTGCCCAGCTTGTCCTTCAGCCGCTGCAGCCGGAACACGTTGCGCGTGCCGCCGGGCAGGATGCGCGGCACGAACAGGCACGACAGTCCTTCGTCCGTGCCTCCCCGGCGGGTCTGCGCGAGCACGAGGAACCCGTCCGACATCGGAGCGGAGCAGAACCACTTGTGGCCGGTGAGCTGATACGCGTGCCCGCCCATCGATACGCCGACCGTCGTCCCCGCGCGCACATCCGATCCGCCCTGCTTCTCGGTCATCGCCATGCCGACGAGGGCGCTCGGCTTCTGATCCGCGGGGAGCAGACGCGGGTCGTACTCACGGGACAGCAGGCGCGGCATCCACTCCTCCGCGACCCACGGCGAATCGGCGATCGACGCGACGGCGGCGTGCGTCATGGACACCGGGCAGGCGTGTCCGGGTTCCACCTGTGCGAAGAGCATGAAGGTGGCCGCACGGGCGACGGCGGCGCCCGGGCGAGGGTCGGCGCACGCCGCGGTGTGCGCGCCGCGCGCGAGGGCGGCGGAGATCACACGGTGGTACGACGGGTCGTACTCGACCTCGTCGAGCCGGAAACCCCACCGGTCGTGCGTGTACAGGACAGGAGTGTGGACGTTGGCCAGCTCGGCGTCCCGCTGGAAGTCGAGTGAGCCGACGAGCGCGCCCGCCTCGCGCAACTCGGAGTCGGCCCAGCCTGCTCCGAACGCGTCCACGGCACCCACCAGCGGGGCGTTGGCCGAATACTCGTCGACGTCCACGCGCCACGGCGGCTGGTTGTCGACGAAGTGCGTGAACGCGCCGATCACGCGCTGGCCCCGCGCGAAGGTCGTCATGCCCGCTCCGGCTCGGATGTGAAGGCCAGTGCGAACTGCTCGTCGAAGGTGAGCGGCGCCCGCGTGATGATGTCGTGCACGAACTCCAGCTTGTGGCGCACCGGCCCCACGATCGTGAAGGGGTACAGGTCGCCGAAGCCCATCGCCCGGTTGATGCGGTTGAATGCCTGCGACATCCACTCCCAATCGGTCAGCAGGCGCTGAATCGGCTCGTCGCGGTACGACTCGATGGGGATGACGTCGGTGTCGCGCAGGTTCGTGACGGCGGAGTCGAGGTGGATGCCGAGCGCGGCCGCCGTCTGGAGGGTGCCGGTGATGTGCAGGTAGTGGGCGAAGGTCTCGGCGAAGTCCTCCCACGGGTGCATCGTGGCGTACTCCGAGATGAAGCTCTCGTGCCAGTCGACGGGTGCCCCGAGCTTGTAGTGGCGGGTCAGCGCGTCGCGATAGCTGGCGCGCTCGTCGCCGAACAGCGCGCGGCACTTCGCCCACAAGGCGTCGTCGGTCAGCAGCACGTTCTGGAAGTAGTGCCCGACCTCGTGGCGCAGGTGCCCGAGGATCGTGCGGTACGGCTCCCCGAGCCGCACGCGCAGCGCCTCGCGCCGGTCGTCCAGGCTCTCGGCGAGATCGATCGTGACGATGCCGTTCGCGTGCCCGATCATGACGGGCTTGCCGTCGGTGAGACTGGAGATGAGGTCGAAGCCCAGTCCGCCGTCCTTGACGTCCCACGGGACGATCGGCAGTCCGAGGTCGCCGAGCTGGAGCAGGAGCCGCCGCTTGGCCTCCTCGGTCTTGGCGAGCTTCTCGAGCGCGACGGTGTCATCCGCCGCCGGCCGCCGGCGCGTGAGGCGGCACGAGAAGCAGCGGCCGGCCGGGGCATCCTCTCGCACCAGCCAGTTGCAGGCCCATTCCCGATTCGAGCAGGAGTACCAGGTCTTCTCCTCGATCTGCACGCGCCCGTGGCGGATGCCGTAGAACTGCCGGGTCACGATGTGATAGCCCAGCTCCGCCTCGCAGTTCGGGCAGGTCAGGGTGTCCAGGTACACGAAGTGGCGACAGTGCGGGCAGCGGGGCTGGGAGCTCACGCTCTCACCGTACTGCCGAGGCGCGCGCACGGGGAGCGCGACGCGTCAGGGCGCGGGGGCCAGCCGCAGGCGGAGGAGCAGATCGTCCTCGGGCCGCGGCGATCCCCTGCCGTCGGTGTTGTTGGTCAGCACCCACAGCGTCCCGTCGGGAGCAGCGACCGCATCGCGGAGGCGGCCCTGATCCCCGGCCAGGACGGCGATGGGCTCTCCCGCATCCGCTCCGTCCGCGGTGTCGACGACCCACAGCCGCTCCCCGCGCAAGCTGGCGAGGAACACCGTGTCGCCCACGGCCGCGATGCCGCTGGGACTGGCGTCGTCGGTGGCCCAGGTCACGACGGGATCGATCATCCCCTCGCGCCCCGCGTTCCCCTCGACGACCGGCCACCCGTAATTGCCGCCGGCCTCGATGCGGTTGAGCTCGTCCCACGTGTCCTGGCCGAACTCGCTCGCCCACATGGTGCCGTCCTGCGTCCAGGCCAGACCCTGGACATTGCGATGACCCATCGAGTAGACGGCGCTGTCCCACGGATTGCCGGGAGCCGGATCGCCCTCGGGATCCAGCCGCAGGATCTTGCCGCCGAGCGCGCCCGGGTCCTGTGGCGCGTCGCGGTTCTGCGCGTCGCCCGTCGCCACGTAGAGCATGCCGTCCGGGCCGAAGGCGATGCGACCGCCGTTGTGGGTGTTCGCCCGCGGGATCCCCGCGAACACGAGTTCGCTCTCGCCGAGCGACAGCGCACCGGACTCGCCGAGGAGCGGCATCCGCACGACCCGGTTGTCGTCGCTCGCGCCGTAGTACGCGTACAGCCAGGTGACCTCGTCGCGCTCGAGGAGCGCCAGTCCGTGCAGGCCGGACTCTCCTCCTGACACGACGCCCGGCACCGTCCCCGCCGTGCGCACCTCGCCCGCGGGCGTCAGTTCGACGACGGTCCCGTCATCCCGCTGAGAGATGAGCGCTCCCCCGTCGCGCACCGGGACGACCGACCACGGGGCGGCGAGCCCCGTCGCGAGCGCCTGCGGCGCACCGTCCACGCGCCACGCGCCGGTCGCTGCCGCACTCGGCGAGGGCGTGACCGACGTGGGCGACACGATCGGCGGCGCGGCTTCTCGGGCGGGCGTCGGGGCGCAGCCGGATGCCGCGAGTGCGGCCAGGACGAGGCATCCGACCGCGGCGATGCGCGCGCTGCGCGTCACGCTCCCGCAGCCGCCGCCTCGAGAGCGGCGATGTCGATCCGATGCATCGTGAGCATTGCCTGGACGGCGCGGTGCGCGGTTTCAGGGTCGGGGTGGCGGATGAGCTCGATGAGACGGTCCGGGATGATCTGCCACGAGAGCCCCCAGCGGTCCTTCAGCCAGCCGCACGGCTGCTCCTGTCCGCCGTCTGCGGTCAGGGCGTCCCAGTACCGATCCACCTCGGCCTGATCTGCACACGACACATACAGCGAGATCGCCTCCGTGAAGGGGAACTGGGGCCCGGCATCCATCGCGTAGTAGTCGCGGCCCGCGAGCCGGAAGTGCGCGTGCATGACTTTGCCGCCCATGCCGGGCACCTCATCGGGATACTTCCCCATCGAGACGATCGCAGATTCGGGGATCAGCTCCGTGTAGAAGGCGATCGCGTTCTCGGCGTCGTCGTCGAACCATAGGAACGGGGTGGCTTCAGGCATGTCATCCTCCGGGGGTTCTCCCAAGCGTCCCCCGGCGACGCGGTGCGGTCAACGGCGAGTGTCGCGCGGTTGACAAGCGCCGAACCCCCCATAACTGGGGATTGTCCCGGTCCGAACGTCATATTCACCCGCTCGCGCGGATCTAGTTTGTGGTGCCTCGACATTCCGGGTGCCCGGGAAGGAGAGTCAGCCGATGTCATCAGCCCACCGGACCACGTCCGAGCAGGCGACCAGCGGCGGGCGCCCGCGCCCGTTTCGCACAGCAGCCAGGGCCCTGGCGACGGCGCTCCCGGTGCAGCAACACCGAGCGACCTTCTCGGCCCGCCGAACCCGATGAGCTGGGGGTCACCGTGAAGTACCGGGTGGGAATCATCGACGACAGCCCCGCTGCGGTGCTCGGCCTCACCGCGATCATCAATGCCGAGCCGGATATGCATGTCGTGGCCAGCGGCAGCACCCCGCGGGCGCTGCTTCACGAGGACAGCGACTTCGGGGTGGTCATCCTCAATCTCGCTCCCGGCGACCCGCACGCGGCTGCCCATGCCATGCGGATTCTCGCTCCCGCCACCACGAGCGTCGTGGCCTACGTCGGTGCCGATCAGAGCCGGCTCGTGCGCGACGCGGCAAAAGCGGGTGCTGCCGCGGTGATCTACAAGACCGACCATCCCCGCCGAATCACCCAGACTCTGCGGGTGGTCCTCGGTTCCGCCATCCCGAGCACCCGACGGGCGACCGCATCGACATCCCTTGAAGACGCAGGTCTGAGCGCGCGCGAACGCGAGGTCCTCAGCCTCTACGCCGCCGGAGAGACGGCGGAGCGCGTGGCATCCGAGCTCTTCCTCTCGAGAGAGACCGTCATCGACCACATCCGGCGCATCCGTGCGAAGTACGCAGCGGCAGGCAGGCCGGCTCGAAACAGGATCGACCTCTTCCGGCGCGCCGTCGAGGACGGCTTCGTGCCGCCGAACTGAAGCAGCCCCGTCTGTCCGTGGGCCGCGACTGCGCCGATGTCAGCCGTTGATCGCCTCGAAGCCGAAGGTCGCGACGCGCCCTTCCCGCCCCGTCGCCGGATCGACGTAGCGAATTGCAAGCACATGCGTTCCCGGAGACAGGTCGAGGACGGCGCGTGGCAATGGCTCTTCCGCGAGCACGTGGAGGTTGCCCGTCCACACTCCGTCGACCGCGACCGCGACCGTCTGGCCGATCAACCCGCTCAGAAGCACGGTGAGGTCGTCAACCTCGCCGTCGAGATCGAGGTCGCTGAGCACGGCTTCCATGACGCCGCCGCTCATGGTCACCGACGGCGCAGGAACGGTCAGCGGGCCGACGGCCGCGCTCGGCTCGGACGGCCTCAGTCCACGCGCCGTCTGCACCGCACGGATGGTCATGGCGTCGCGGAGGAGATCCCCAGGAACAATCGCGGCGAATCGCCCGCTCCGATCCGCGCACGTGACGGCGAGAACGGCGCCCGTCTCATCCAGCAACGTCACACTCGCTTCCGGCACGCCGATTCCGGTGAACGGTGCAGGGACGGCGGCGGCGAGATCGCCGGGCTCGTCGAGGGAGGCGGTCGCCGTCCGCTCGATGACCGGGGGGTTGGGCGCAGGAGGAGTCCTCACCGGAGCCGGCGACGGGACGGGCGCCGGGACGGGCGCCGGGTCGAGCGTCGACTCCGTGCTCGGCGGTGCGGGTGGTGCGATCGGCTGAGGAACAGGCGGGCGACCGACGGCTTCGGTCGTGTCGGGCGTCGCGGCAGGCGGGTCGTCGCGCTCGTGTTCGGCTGGCGCCGTCTGCGCGGGCCGTGGCTCCGCGGCGGGGATGTGCCACGCGGTCCCCGCCATCACGACCGTGCCGACCGCCAACGCCGCCGCCAGCCCCATGCCCGCGATGACCGCTACCCCGGTGGGAATGGCGGCGGCGCCGGCTCTCGCCAAGCCCGCACCGCCGCCATGGGCACCCCCCGCGCCCGATTCCGCCGCATCGGACATCCGTCCGCCGCCCTCCGACGTTCCGGCGATCGTCGATGCCATCGCGGGCGTGGCATCAGCGGTGTAGGCGAGGGCGCCAGCCCCGCCCAGGACAAGCGGCAGGAGCACGAGCCGGAGCTTCTGTGAGACGTGATCGATGTCGGCTGCGACGATGCGGCACGCCGCACACTTGCGAAGGTGCTCATCGAGTCGACGTCGGTCGGCGCGCTTGATCGCCTTGCGCTCACTCGCCACGAGCAGCTCGCCCACCCACCGGCACTCCGCCGGCCGAGACTGGTCGCTGATGTGCGCTCGCAGCCACGCGAGCTTGAATCCTTCGCGCGCTCGATAAGCCTGCGCGGAGACGGCGTTCGGGCTGATGCCGAGGAGCGGCGCGACCTCTCGCGGCTTCATGCCCTCGACCTCGAGGTACCACAGCAAGGTGCGCCACTGAGCGGGCAGCTCGCGGAACGCCTGCGCGAGCACCGAGCGATCGGCGACGAGTTCGGCGAACTCCGTGGAAACGTCGGCAGCGCGCTCGTCGAGATCGTCGAGTGGGGTCTCCGTCGTCCGACGACCCCACGTCGCGGCGATGTTGCGAATAGTGGCGAACAGATAAGGTCGGAACCCTTCCTGCGGTCCGCCGCCCTTGCGAATCGCCGACAGGATCGCCGCAAACGCCTCCGACACGAGGTCGTCGGCGTCCACGTTCGGGCTCACCGCGCGTGCAGCGTTCCTCGCGCTCGTCACGTGACGTCGCCACAGCATCGCGTAGGCATCGTCATCCCCGGCTCGCGCAGCGAGGACGAGTTCCTCGTCGGATCGCTCCTGCTGCGGACCGTCCACGACGATGCTGGAAGCGGTGATCAAAGGTTCTCCTCGCCGGGTGGCGCAATCAAGTCTTCGTCGCAGACGTCGAGCGTTCGACGCCGGCGACCGAGGTGGCAGGGAAATCCCCCGTTTGTGGGGGTCCTTTTGCCGAGATCAATTCGGGTTCATAAGTGCAAGACGAGAACCACGGAGAAACATGACGCGCAGTGAGGAGAATTGTCCGAGCGATCCTGGGAGACTCGCGGCGTTCCGTCGGCGAGCAGATCCGGCACTCGGGCGAACGCGGGTGCTCCAGCCGTCGTCGCGCGACTAGCCGGGGCTGTCGCGCGACCCTATTATGGCCACCGTGTTGAGAGATTCCTCGCCGCAGTTCCGCGAGGCTGCAAGCAATGCGGAGCGCCGGCGACTCGCCCTCCTCCTGCGCGCGGCCATCGTTCGCGGGGACTTCCCCGATGGCAGGCTCCCCCGCGAACCCGAGCTGATGCGCGACTACGGGGTCAGCCGGACGGTCGTGCGAGACGTGCTGCTTCAGCTGAAGGAGACCGGGGTGGTGACGCGCACCCACGGAGTGGGTACGCAGGCCGACATCGGCTCCGTGTTCGGGCTCTACGAGTTCCACGGCGTGGATGTCATCCCTGAGCAGTCCACCTACCCGCGCGTCATCGACCGAAAGGTCATCGGAACACCGCCGGTGGCTGCCGAGCGCATGCCCGACTGCGGGCCTCGCGTCCTGCGAGTCGAGTACATCGCCGCCCCGGCGAATTACGCGAGCGCTGTCTCCACCAACTACTTCGTGCTGCCCAAGGCGGAAGCGCTCGAAACCGCACCGTTCGGCCACAACATCTACCAGTTCCTTCACAACGGCGGGTTGCGCCTGTCGTCCTCAGAGTTCCTCATCGGCGCGATGCTCGCGGACGAGTCGGTCGGTCAGCGGTTGAGCGTGATCGCCGGCAGCCCCTTGCTCAGTCTCGAACAAGTGATGTACGACGAAGACGGAGTGCCCTTGTGCTTCTCCACCGTCGCCCTCCGGGCGGATCGCGTGGCCTTCTTCTCGCGTGTGGGACGCTCCGACGGGGGCGACGCGCTGCGGCCGGTCAACGAGAGCCCCGTCCAGGATCTCGGTTTCAGCTGAGTCGGCGAGCGCGGCGGTGATCGGCTCCGCCGACTTCTTCGGGCGCGCGATGAGGTACGCCAGCGCGAGTCCGCCCGCGAGGATTCCCGTTGCACCCCAAGGAACCGCGGGGGCCGCTGGCGGAGCCTGCAGCGCGATCTCGTCCGCCGCGGGGTCGCCGTCGTCCACGCGCTCACCGCGAACGAGCAGCCGATGCGTGTTGACGCCGGTCGGGGTGCACGTGAGCAGGGTGACGTAGTCATGACCCGGCGCCTGACGGAGCAGGTCACCGTCGTCGGGCGGCACCACCTCGATCTGATCCACGCGGTAGAGCAGCGTCTCGCCGGCGACGTCGACCATGAACGCATCGCCGATCCGAAGTCGGTCGAGGTCGGTGAACAGGGTGGATTCGGGGATGCCCGAGTGACCGGTCAGCACGGCGTGAGTGCCGTCACCGCCGACAGGGAGGCCGGACCCGTACAGGTGCCCGATCCCGCGAGCCAGCGTGCGCTCCTCGGTGCCGTGGTAGACGGGGAGGTCCACGCCGATGGCCGGGATCCGAATGCGCGCCATGGGCGAATCGGGCGTCAGGGACAATCGGCTCAGGTACGTCTCGCGCCCTTCCTCGACGGCGACCGTCCCACCCTCTTCGTTGAGGATGTACGGGTCACGGAGCGGGCCGTCCGGCAGATTCCGGTTGTACTCGCGCGCGCCGTCGAGCAGGGCCTCCCTTTCGGCTGAAGTAGCGTCCGCCACCTGCCGCGCATAGCCGGACACGGTCGACGCGTGGGCCACGTCGCTGAACCAGCCCGCGAGCGACGGGTAGGCGAGAAGCCCTGCACCGGCCAGGACGATCGACCCGACAACGACGTTGGCGGCAACCCAGCGGCTCCCGGTGCGTGGATGGAGCGCGCGCCTCGACGGAGTCGTCGACGCAAGCGGCAGGGTCTGCTCGGTCGTGAGCATGATCGTCCTTCGCGAAGAGAAGTCGGAGAAGGAGGGGGCGGCCTGGGGAGGAGCCGCCCCCTCGGGACGACGGCGGCCTGGGAACCGCCGTCTGGGTGGGTCAAGCGTTGCTACGACGCCTTGCGACGAGGAACACGACTCCACCGGCAAGGAGACCGAAGCCGACCAGGTACAGCAGACCCGTTCCGGCACCACCGGTGAACGGGAGCTCGAACCCGCCGTTGTGCGGCACGTTCGTCACGGTCAGGTCGATCGTGTGCTGGCAGCCACCGGGGTTTCCGACTCCGGGCACGCAGTCCGTCGTCCCCGCGGTCACGACGAACTCGATGGGCTCTGCGAGCAGCTCGTACCCATCCGGTGCCTGCACCTCGACGAGGTAGTACTGCAGGTAGCCGGCGTCGCCGTGGGCGACGGTGGCGCCGTTGGCGAAGTCGCTGTACCGCAGACCCTCGATGGTGAGGGTGCCGTCGGCATCGGTGACCTCGAACTCCGTCACACCGCCGATCGAGACCGGGTTGGTCTGCGCCGCCGCATCCGCCGCCGTGGTGAACACCTGGAACACGGCGCCCGTCAGCGGGGTGCTGTCCGCGCCCACCTTCTCGACCGTCACGTTCCCCCAGCGGGTCTCCACCTCGGGAGTGATCGTAGGCCCACCCGGCTCCCCCGGGTCGATGTCGAAGCTCGCAGCGTTCGGGTACACGAGCGCCTGGTTCGAGATCTCGCCGATCGTGTTGACCGTCGTGATGATGTCGACGACGACGCGGGTGGAGTTGTTCGCCGCCAGGATCGCTCGTCCGGCCGCCGTGAAGTCGACCGTCACCGTGCGGGAGGCAGGATCGTGGGTGATCGTGTAGTCGGTGCCCTCGGCGACAGCGGTCCCGTCAGCCAGCGTCACCGCTGCGGCGACATAGTCCAGCTTCTGGTCGAGCACGTCGACGATCCGATAGCCGTCGATGGGATCGGCGTTCGGAATGTCAGCCGTGATCGTGAAGGTCACCTCGTCCCCGAGCCTGACCGCATCCGCGTCCTCGACGGTCTTTGTCGCGGTCGTGAGGGCGTTCTTCGGGTAGACGTGCACGTCATACAACCACGTGTCGCGATTCTCCGGGTCGGTCAGCGGGACGGTGATGAGGAACGGCGCCGACGGCGTCACGCCGGCCGGGAAGCTCGTCTCCTCCACCAGGTAGAGGCCGACGGGCAGGTTCGAGAACACTGCCTCGCCGGCGGCATCGGTGAGCAGCGACTCTCCGGCGCCGAGCGCGTAACCGGCCCCGGTGATCGATCCATCGGGATCGGCGGCGTCGAAGACATCCGCCAGGTCCGAGGCGTCCACCCACCCGGTGTTCGTCGACAGGTCGACTCCGGTGACCTGTCGCACCCGGAACTCGACGCCTGCGAGCGGATCGAGTCCGGTCGTGTCGACCTGCGTGCCGTTGTTCGGCAGACCGGTCGGCGTTTCCGGCGCCTCCAGCTTGTGGACGGTGATCGATCCGACCTCATCAGGGTCGACCAATGGCGCAGCGGATGCCGGTGCCGCGGCGCCGAACGCCAGGAGCACTGCTGCGGCGCTCGCCATCACCCCGGCGCGCCAGTTGCGCCGCCCAGGATTCTCTGTCTTCATTTCTTCCCCCTTGTGTAGGTTCTCGGGTGTTCGGCGGGCGCTGCTACGCCCGAGGCTCACGCGCGGCGTCTGCGGATCGCCGCTGTCGCGCGAGGATGAGGACTCCGGAGGCGACTCCGGAGAGGAGCAGGATCAGACCGAGGGCGTACAGCCCGGCCCGGCCGGGACCGCCCGCTTCGGGCAGATCGAGAGCGGGGACGTCCTTCACGCGAATCGTCGTGACTCCGTCGAGTTGGACGAGCGTCACGTTGGCGGATACATCCGCTCCGAGGCTCACAGCGCCGTCGGCACCGATGGTGAACGGCACGCGGTGGGAGAGCAGCGCGAAGCCATCGAGGGCGCGTGTCTCCTCGAGCCAGTAGGACCCCGCCGGCAGCGACACGTCACGGAACAGGCCCGTGACGGCCGAACCGCCCGAGATGGCCGACGGCACCGAGCCGACGAGTGCCGTGCCGCCGGTCGCGGCATCCCAGATCGCCCATGCCGAGCCGTCCATCGGGACGACCGCGCCCGTCGACGCCTCCCCCACCTTCTGGATCTGCACCGGTGTCGGTGTGACCTGCGCGGTCGTGCACTCGTCGGTGCAGGGTTCCGGTTCGATCGGATCGCCAGGCTCGCCTGCCGTCCCCGTGACGGTGTTCGTGAGCGTCCGCGACCAGGCGTCATCCGCGACGGTGATGCGATACGTGACAGTGGCGGTCGCGCCGGCCGGGAGTGTGAACGGACCCGCGGTCAGCTCGCCGCCGACCGGCTCGGGGACGACGACCGGTGAACCCGCACCGACGGTGAGCGTCGCCGACCCTGCCACGAAGGCGGCGTCGTCGAGCACCGCGGTCAGGTCGTCGACGATGGTGACCCCGTCGATGTCGACGGTTGCGTCGCTCGTGATCGTCACCGTGTACGTGAGGACGTCGCCCGGATCGACCATCGCGCCGTCCTCGAGGACGACCCCGGCCACCGCGGCGGTCTTCGCCAGCGACCACGTGAGGATCGGCTCGGCGATCACGGTCGCCGTCGCCTCGTTCGAGATGACGTCGCGCCCGTCCACGGTCGTGCCGGAGGCCGAAGCGGTGTCGTCGATGCGGCCGTGGTCGACGTCGGCGACGGTTGCGATGTAGGTGGCCGTGCAGGTCATGCTCGTGTGCGGCTCGAGGGCCGTCTGCGGGCAGGTCGGGCCCGAGAGCAATGGACTGGCCGGTGCGTGCTGCACATCGGTGACGTCGATGGCTTCCACGCGCACGTCCGCGATGTTCTTCACGACGAACTCATACGTGATCAGTTCACCCGGACCGGTGATCACCGCGGGTGTCGGAGTCTTGGTGATGGTCAGTCCGACGCACTCACCGGCATCCTGCACGGCGCTCGCGCCCCAGAACTGAGGTCCGCCGGAGAGGACGGTGGTGTACGAGAGCGCTCCGACATTCGTGGTGGGAAGCGTGGCGAGCGCGATGCGGTTGATCCGGCCCGCGGGCGCGGCCATGTAGAAGTAGCCGCCGGATTGCGCTCCACCCCACATGGCCGGCACGGTGCCGATCTGGGTCAGCGTGCCGTTCGTGTGGATGCGGAAGACTCGCGAGTCCGAGAGGTTGCCATCGAGCGGGCGGACACCGAAGGCGAGGATGTCTCCGTCGGGAAGAACGGTGAAGTCACCGGCGGCGCTGATCTGACTGGGAAACTGCGTCCACAGCGTTGTGACGCCGGTGCGCACGTCGAGGCGGAAGATCGCCCTCGAGGAGTAGGAGCCGACGAGCAGAGTGTTCTCATCGATCGCCGTCAGCGCGTTGAGGCTCCACAGCCCGGTGCCGAACCCGGGGACGGTGCCCTGGGTCAGAATCGGGCCCGTGATGGGAACAGCCGTGAGGGCGTCGCCGGTAGCGGGGTCGATGGTGCGAAGGACCGGCGCCTGACTGGTGCCGCCGTCGTAGTCGACCGCGTACAGCACGCTTCCGTTGCTGCTCCAGGCGATATCGCCGTACTCCCGCTCCACAGGAACGGACGAGATCAGCTGGAATGTCGTGGGGTCGTACTGCTGAAGACCGTCGGCGGTGTTCGTCCACACCGGGACGGCGACACACGCGGCGGGGCGGGTCTGAGCCGTCGTCGTGCTCTGGTCGTTCGCGGGGTTCGGGTCGCGCTCGTTGCCGACGACGCGCGCGGCGTTCGTCAGCGCGCCGGACGTGGCGGAGGTCACCGTTGCGTTGATCGTGATGGTCTGGGTCGCGCCGACGGCCAAGCCCGCGAGCGCGCAGCGCAGCACCCCTGCCGCGATCGCACATCCGGGCGTCGGGGTCGACGCGCTCGTGACCCCGGTCGGAAGGGCGTCGGTCACCTGGCTTCCCGACGAGGCGCCAGGACCATGGTTGGTAACCGTGAGGGTGTACGCGATGGCGGAGCCGGGCGTGTAGAAAGCGGGTCCGGACTTGACGATCCCGAGGTCGACGTCGACGCCCGGCGTCGACGCGCCGTCGTTGTTGGCGGACGCGGGACCGGTCGTCGCCGAGACGCGCGAGAACGTCGGCGTCGCACCGGTCGGGTTGGTGATCGCGACCTGGTAGACCGTTCCCGAGGTGTTCTCGGCGAGTCCGAGGTTGCCGTTCCCGTAGACCCACTGCGCGCCGAAGGTGCCGCCGAACCCGAGTCCCGTGGCCCAGGATGAGACCTGGCCGGTCGTCGGGTTGATCCGATACATCACGTCATTGGTGTTCAGTCCCCACAGGTAGCCGTCCTTCCACACGAGGTCCGAGAGGTTCGGGACGGATGCCGAGAGCGTGACCAGGGTGGCCACCCGCGTCGTGACGTTCACGGCCCACATCTGACCCGAGGGCGACTGCGAGCCGCGCACGTACAGCGTGTCGGCGGTGGCGTCGGAGCCGAACGTGCCCTGGTTGTAGATGTCGGACCCGGGCGGCGCGGGAAGTCCCGTCACGCTCCCGAGGCTCGTGACCACTCCGCCCTGCCCGATCCTCACGAGTACGGTCCGGAAACCGGTGTCGCGGCGGATCCCGTAGAGGTAGTTGTCCGCCGAGTTGAACCCGACCGCGTTGTACCCGATCGCTGCGGCGGCGCCATCGGGCTGCAGCGTGATCGATCCGTTTCCCTGGACAGCGGTGTACAGACGACTGGGTACGTCCTGGGTGACGAAGACGCGCGCAGCCGTCGGATCGAAAGCGTCCCCCGGGGCGGCCGCTGCCGGCGACGAGGTGCCGAACGGGGCGAGAACGAGGGCTGCCGCGATGGCAGCGATGGTGAGCACGGCCGGTCGGCGTCGAGCCGTCGCACGCGCTGTGCCTCTGGTGTGCGCTCGGTGCGCACGCGTCGATGACGTGTCCACGTCTTCCTCCCCGGTTCGCCTGTTCGGTGCCGACTTCCGTCGCCCAGACACCTCGTCGAACTGCCCCAGAACCATAAGGAATGCGATAAATGCGCGGAAACAGCGCGGTGATTTCGCTTTTGTTACGCGATCTGCAGCCGTGTGATTCCGGGGCTGAATGCACTGATGCGCGGAATTTCGGCGAAGAGAACTCCCCTATTGATGGGGGTTGACGAATCCTGCGCGGGGCGCGCGCCGGAGCGACATGAGATGCGAGCACCGCGCTGCGTGCTCCGAGCCGGCGGAGGCGCCGGCTTCGGGAGAAGGGACAGGGCGGTCACGCGGGTGGGCTGGTGGACGCCCAGACGAGAAAAGCCCCCGATCGCTCGGGGGCTTTTTGGTGGACCTGAGGGGACTCGAACCCCTGACCCCCTGCATGCCATGCAGGTGCGCTACCAGCTGCGCCACAGGCCCGGATTTCGCCGCCCCTCGCGGGGCAACTAGACCAGCTTACAACACCGGATCGGGTGCTCCGAACCGGTGTCTCACTCCGCCGCAGTGCGCGCGGGGATCTCGATCGGGACGACCGGGCAGTCCTTCCACAGGCGCTCGAGTCCGTAGTACATGCGCTCCTCTTCGTGGAACACGTGCACGACCAGGTCACCGAAGTCGAGCAGGACCCAGCGGGCCTCCTTGCGACCCTCCCGGCGCAGTCGCTTGTGCCCGGCTTCGAGAAGCCGGTCCTCGACCTCGTCGGCGATGGCGGCGACGTTGCGCTCGCTGCGCCCGGTCACGAGCAGGAACACGTCGACGAGCGGGAGCGGCTCCGAGACATCGAGCGCCACAAGCTCCTCGCCGCCCTTGGCGTCGGCGGCGATCGCCGCGATCTGCAGCATGTCGTGGGACTGAGCGGATGCCGTCATCACAGTGATCCCGTCACGAAGGCGAGGATGAGCACGCCGACGAGCGCGAGCGCGAGCGCACCGGCCGTGATCGCGAGCGTGAGCATCAGTTTGCTGCCCTTCTCGGGCACGGGCGGCCGGATGACCTCACCGGCGGACTTGACCGTGCTGATCGCGGCGCTGGCCGCGATCGGCGTCGGGGAGGAGTGCGCAGGCAGCTCGCCGTCGATGAGTGTCGCGTCGACCTCTTTGCCGTCGGCGGTGCCGAGCGCGTGACCGGTCGACCCGAGACCCTCGGGCAGGTTGAGCGTGCCGGTGATGAGCACCTCGCCCGTCGCGCTCATCGGTGCGGAGATGGGCGCCATCTCGGGCGCCTGCGACAGGATCAGCGCGTTGGGCATCGAGACGGTTCCGGTCGATCGCGAGAGCAGCTGATCGAACGACGCGGGCAGCGCGGCCTGTTCGGGCTCTCCGGCGAGGAGCCCCGCCCCCAGGAGCGGGTTCACGACGCGGTCCTGGTTCTTGGCGTCCGTCTGATCGACGTCGGCACTGAGCTCTTCCCAGGGCGACCCGGGCTCGGAATCTTCGACGACCGGCGTGTCGTCGAGGTCGGCGGGAGCCTCGAGATCGGCGGGCGCTTCCGGTTCGGCCGCCGCGATCACGGGGGCGGGAGCCGTCGCGAGCCCGAAGAGGTCGTGCATGCCGCTGCTGGGCGCGACCGGCTGGTCGCGCGTCAGGGCGGGGGTGGATCCCGCGGCGGCGAGGGACGCCGTGTGGGCTGCGGCGACCTCGGGGGTGATGACGGGAACGGATGCCGTGCGGATGCGCTCCTGCTGACGCGCCTGGCGCCGGGTGAGCGGCGATGCGCCGAGGTCGACCGATGCGTCGGCGACGGGAGCGGGGGCGACCACCACGGGATCGGCGGCGCGCGGAAGCGGCGTGAAGGTCACAGGCTGCCACGCCGGAGATTCCGCGGCGGGCGGGGGCGCGAGAGATTCCACGACGAAGGTCGCCTCGTCGAGCTCGTCGACAGGGGCCGCGGCCTCGGCCACGGTTTCGGCGGTGATGACGGGCGTCGACCCCGTGTTGCGGATCTCCCGCATCTGCTTGCGTGTCAGCGGTTGATTCGCCGGCTGCTCGGTTTTACTCATTCCTTGCTCCGGTAGAGATGATGCTTCGCAATGTATTGGACGACCCCGTCGGGCACGAGGTACCACACCGGGTGTCCTTGACCTACCCGGTCCCGGCAGTCTGTCGACGAGATGGCGAGAGCAGGGATCTCGAGCTGACTCACGTCTTCACTGGGCAGTCCATCGGTGCTGAGCACGTGGCCGGGACGGGATACCGCGACGAAGTGCGCGAGGTCCCACAACTCATCATGGTCCCTCCAACTGAGAATTTGCGCTATCGCGTCGGCACCGGTGATGAAGTACAGCTCGGCGTCGGGCCGCTCGGCCTTCAGATCGCGCAGTGTGTCGATCGTATAGGTGGGTCCCGAGCGATCGATGTCGACACGGCTGACGGTGAATCGGGGATTGGATGCCGTCGCGATCACGGTCATGAGATAGCGGTGCTCGCTCAGCGAGACGCCGTCCTTCTGCCAGGGCTCCCCCGTCGGGACGAAGACGACCTCGTCGAGGTCGAACCATTGCGCGACCTCACTGGCGGCGACGAGGTGGCCGTGATGGATGGGATCGAACGTCCCACCCATGACCCCGACTCTCGGGGCTCCCGTCACCGACATGCAGTGCGGCCTAGTGGCCGTGCCCCGCTCGGTGCTGGATGTCGTCGGCGTGGGCCGCCGCGTATGCCTCCGCCTTGTGCGCGTGGCGGTTGGCCACGTTGCGATAGGAGAGCGTGACGATCGCGAGGGTTGCGAAGATCGCGACCGCGACGATGCCGAACCCGACGGTCTCGAGAGCGACGTTGCCGTGGTGCTCGGATTCTTCCGCGGCGAGGGCGACGATCGTGGCGATGGTCATTCGGGCTCCGTTTCGGGTTCGCCGGTTGGCGGGCTGCTGTTCAGTTTAGGCGCTCAGGCGCGGACTTGTCCGACGCCTCGCGCGAGCCACTTCGTGCTGGTGAGCTCGGTGAGGCCCATGGGCCCGCGCGCGTGCAGCTTCTGCGTCGAGATCCCGACCTCGGCGCCGAAGCCGAACTCGCTCCCGTCGGTGAAGCGCGTCGACGCGTTGGCCATGACGACGGCGGAGTCCACCTCTGCCAGGAAGCGCTCGGCGTTGGCCTCATCCCGGGTGATGATCGACTCGGTGTGGTGGGTCGAGTAGCGCCGGATGTGGTCGAGCGCCTCATCGAGGTCGTCGACGACGCGCACCGCGATGTCGAGGCTCAGGTACTCGGCCTGCCAGTCCTCCTCGGTCGCGGGCACGACCCCCTCGGCGAGGGCCGCGACGACGGCATCCCCGTGCACGGTCACCCCCCGCTCGCGCAAGGCGGCGACGACCGGCGGAACGAGGCTGGGGGCGGCATCCGCCAGCACCAGCACGGTCTCGACGGAGTTGCACACGCTCGGGCGCTGGACCTTCGCGTTCACGACGATGTCGCGCGCCCAGTCCAGGGGCGCACTCGCGTCCAGCACGATGTGGACGACTCCCGCGCCGGTCTCGATGACGGGCACGGATGACTCGGTGACGACGGTCTCGATGAGCTGTGCGCTTCCGCGGGGCACGAGCACGTCGACCACGCCGCGAGCCTGCATGAGCTCGCGCGCACCCTCGCGACCGAACTCGTCGACCGTCTGGATCGCCTCGGGATCGATCCCCTGCTCGGCGAGGGCGCCGCGCATGGCACGCACCAGTGCCGCGTTGGTCTTCTCGGCGGCCGACCCCCCGCGGAGCACGACCGCGTTACCCGAACGCAGAGCCAGCGCGGCGATGTCGACGGTGACGTTCGGCCGGGCCTCATAGATCGAGCCGACCACACCGAAGGGCACAGCGATCTTGGTCAGCTCCACGCCGTTGGCGAGCGTCCTCTCGTCGAGGACCCGTCCCACAGGATCGGGCAGCGCCGCGATGTCGCGCACCGCCGCCGCCAGCGCGGCGACACGCGGCTCGTCGAGGCGCAGCCGGTCCTGCAGTGCGACGGACAGACCGGTCGCCCGGCCGCGCTCGAGATCCTCGGCGTTGGCGGCGACCACGGCCGGCGCGGACTGCTCGATCGCGTCGGCGATGGCGTGGAGCGCCTCGCGCTTGCGCGCGTCGTCGAGAAGACCGACGCTGCGGGAGGCCTCTTTGGCGAGCAGCATCCGTTCGCGGGCGGTCGTGGCCGTGGTGGTCATCCGCCCAGTTTATCGATGGGCGGTGCGCACCGGACCGGTCGCGGCGGGCGCCGTCGGCTCGGGGTTCGGCTGGAACCACGTTCCGATCTCAGCGCCGGTGAGCGCCTCGTCCACGAGATCCGCGCTCGTGACGAGGACTCCGATACCGGATGCCGCAGCCAGCCTCGCCGCGGACACCTTCGTGGCGGCGCCCCCGGTGCCGACGCTGTTGACGACGACGGAGCCGAACTCGAACCCGTGGAGGTCATCCCCGTACGCCACATGCGGGATGGGGACGGCTCCCGGCTCGTCCGGCGGTCGCGTGTACAGGCACTCGATATCGCTGAGGAGCACGAGCGCATCCGCGCCGATCAGCTGGGCAACGAGTGCCGCGAGCCGGTCGTTGTCGCCGAAGCGGATCTCGTGGGTGGCGACGGTGTCGTTCTCGTTGACGATCGGCAGGATCCGCAGGCCCAGCAGCCGTTCCATCGCGCGGCGCGCATTGGACCGGTGCGTCGGGTTCTCGAGGTCGCCGGCGGTGAGCAGCACCTGCCCGGCCACGATCTGGAACGGTCGCAGCGCAGCCTGGTAGCGGTAGATGAGGACGTTCTGCCCCACCGCGGCCGCCGCCTGCTGGGTGGCGAGATCGCTGGGACGCGCGTCGAGCATCAAGTAGGGCATCCCGGTCGCGATCGCGCCGGACGAGACCAGGACGACCTCGGTGCCGCGACCGTGCGCCGCAGCGAGGGCGTCGACGATCGGCCCGATCTTCTCCGTGTTCTCGCCGCTGATGGACGACGAGCCGACCTTCACGACCACGCGGCGTGCCGACGCGAGGCTCTCGCGCTCGATCACGCTCACGCGTCGTCGCCCTCGTCGTCCCAACGGGGTCCGGCGATGCGTTCGGACTCGAGCTCCGCACGAGCCTCGGCCTTGGCATCCATCATGTCGTGGTAGCGCTCGCGGCGCTCGGACGTCGTGCGCCGCGAGCTCTGGAGCAGGCGGGGATCGGTACCGCGCGGCGCCGTCGCGAGCTCGGCCGTCGACTTGACGGACGGCTCCCAGTCGAAGATGATCCCGTCGCCCTCGCCGATGACCACCGTCGCCCCGGGTGTCGCCCCGGAGCGGAACAGCTCGTCCTCGACGCCCAGCTTCTCGAGCCGGTCGGCGAGATAGCCGACGGCCTCTTCGTTCTGGAAGTCGGTCTGCTGCACCCATCGCAGGGGCTTCTCGCCGAGGATCCGGTAGATGTTGCCGTACGTGCCGCCCTCGACGCGGATCCAGAACTCCTTCTGCGACCCCTTGGGACGGATGACGATGCGCTCGGGCGCGGGCGCCTTCGCCAGCTCGACACGATGCGCCGCGACGATGTCGCCGAGCGCGAACGTCAGCTGGCGAAGACCTTCGTGGCTCACCGTCGAGATCTCGAACACCCGGAAACCGCGCGCTTCGAGCTCGGGACGGACGAGGTCGGCGAGATCCTTCGCCTCGGGGACGTCGACCTTGTTCAGGGCGATCAGCTGCGGGCGGTCGAGCAGCGGGGTCTGACCCTCGGGAACCGGGTAGGCGCCCAGCTCGGCGAGGATCACGTCGAGGTCGGTGAGCGGATCACGGCCGGGATCGAGGGTCGCACAGTCGAGCACGTGGACGAGCGCAGTGCAGCGCTCGACGTGGCGGAGGAATTCGAGGCCGAGGCCCTTGCCCTCGCTCGCGCCTTCGATCAGTCCGGGGACGTCGGCGACCGTGTACCGGGTGTCGCCGGCCTGCACGACTCCGAGGTTGGGGTGGAGCGTGGTGAACGGGTAGTCCGCGATCTTGGGCCGAGCGGCCGAGATCGCCGCGATGAGGCTGGACTTGCCGGCGGACGGGAAGCCGACGAGCGCGACATCCGCCACCGTCTTCAGTTCGAGGAGGACGTCGCCCTCCCACCCGGGAGTGCCGAGCAGGGCGAAGCCGGGGGCCTTGCGCTTGGGGTTGGCCAGCGTCGCGTTGCCGAGACCGCCGATGCCGCCCGGAGCGACCACGAACCGCATTCCGGCGTCGATCATGTCGACGAGCGTCTCGCCCTCGGAATCCTTCACCACGGTGCCCACCGGGACGGCGAGCTCGAGCGCCTCGCCCGCGGCGCCGGAGCGGTGGTCGCCCATGCCGAAGCCGCCGTTGCCTCCGGCGCGGTGCGGCGAGTGGTGGTACGAGAGGAGCGTCGTCACCTGAGGGTCGGCGACGAGCACGATGTCGCCGCCATGACCACCGTTGCCGCCGTCGGGGCCGGCCAGCGGCTTGAACTTCTCGCGCTTGACCGACACGCAGCCGTTGCCGCCCTTGCCGGCGCGCAGATGCAGCGTCACACGATCGACGAACGTGACCATGTGTTCCCCCTCACGAAGCGGTCTGGGTCAGGCCCAGAGTAAAGGGAAAGGGGCGAGCCGAAGCCCGCCCCTTCCTCGAAAAATGCGCAGCGCGTGGATTACTCCGCGGCCGCCACGATGTTGACGACCTTGCGGCCGCCCTTCTGACCGAACTCGACCGCGCCCGCTGCGAGAGCGAACAGCGTGTCGTCGCCACCGCGACCGACGTTGGCGCCGGGGTGGAAGTGGGTGCCGCGCTGACGGACGATGATCTCGCCGGCGAGGACCTTCTGGCCGCCGAAGCGCTTCACGCCCAGTCGCTGAGCGTTGGAGTCACGACCGTTACGGGTGGAGCTTGCGCCCTTTTTGTGTGCCATCTCTGCGTCTCTTCCTGGACTTACTTGATGCCGGTGACCTTGACGCGCGTGAGGTCCTGACGGTGCCCCTGGCGCTTCTTGTAACCGGTCTTGTTCTTGAACTTCTGGATCACGATCTTCGGGCCGCGCTCCTCGCCGAGAACCTCGGCGGTGACGGTCACCTTCGCGAGCTTGTCGGCATCGGTCGTGACGGTGTCTCCGTCGACGTGGAGCACGACGGGCAGCTCGATCGAGTCGCCGATCTTCGCCTTCTGGCGGTCGAGCACGACGATGGTGCCGACCTGCACCTTCTCCTGCCGGCCACCGGCGCGCACAACTGCGTAAACCACTTCACACCTGTTTCTACTGGATTGGAGCGCACGGCTCCGGTTGTCTTTGCGAGACTCTGCCCTTGCGAGAAGAGGAAGTCCTGGTGCGGCAGCGACGGCTCCAGCGGGCTGCTGAGCCTGTCGGGCATCGCCATCATCCTGCGAAACGGGACGCACCAAAGGACTACTTTACCGGATGCTGCGACCAACGGCAAAAGCGCGACCAGACCGTGTCGCGCGCGCCGTCTTTGTAGGATCGCGGAGTGGCGATCCTCATAGACGATCCGCGCTGGCCGGCGCACGGCCGACTCTGGGCGCACCTCGTGAGCGATTCGGATCTCGACGAGCTCCACGCGTTCGCCGCAGCGAACGGCATCCCCCGTCGCGGCTTCGACCGCGACCACTACGACGTCCCCGATGAGGCGCACGCACGCCTCGTCGCGGCCGGCGCCGAGCACGTCAGCGGCCACGAGCTGGTGCGCCGCCTGATCGCCTCAGGACTCCGCATCACCGCGCGGGAGCGCCGCGCCGGCCGCTAGCCGGCGCGACGACGTCACTCCTCGTTCGGCGTGTGCGCCACCGGCGTGCCCGTGAGGGCGGCGGTGGTGACCCGGCGACGCGAACGGCCCTGACCCGGTGCCTTCGGCTCGGGGAGAGCGCTGAGCACGGAGTCGAGCAGCATGTCCGTCTCGGTCTTCGGCACGGGCTTGGCCTTGGCCGACTCGCCGCGCTTCTTGCGCGCCTTCTTCGGCCGTTCCACCGGCGGTTCCGCGACAGCGGCCGCTTCGACGGGGACCTCGTCGTGGTGATGAATGGTGGATGCCGCGATCTGCGCGAGCGCGGACTTCGCGCCCTCGGTGATCACATGTGTGCCGTTGGAGCCGCCGCCGGCGCTCGGCTGCTGGGCGCCGCCGCGCTGACGTCGACCCGAGGACGACGACGATCCGGCCGAAGCCTGAGATCCGCGGTGCTTCACGACCGGGTCGTGGTGCACGATGACGCCACGTCCCGCGCACACCTCGCACGCCTCGCTGAAGGTCTCGAGCAGGCCGAGTCCGAGCTTCTTGCGCGTCATCTGGACGAGTCCGAGAGAGGTCACCTCGGCGACCTGGTGCTTCGTACGGTCGCGGCTCAGGCACTCGACGAGACGGCGCAGCACGAGATCCCGGTTGGATTCGAGCACCATGTCGATGAAGTCGACGACGATGATGCCGCCGATGTCGCGCAGGCGCAGCTGGCGCACGATCTCCTCGGCCGCCTCGAGGTTGTTCTTGGTGACGGTCTCTTCGAGGTTTCCGCCGGAGCCGACGAACTTGCCCGTGTTGACGTCGACGACGGTCATCGCCTCGGTGCGGTCGATCACGAGCGAGCCGCCCGACGGCAGCCACACCTTGCGGTCCAGCGCCTTCTCGATCTGCTCCGTCACGCGGAACTGGTCGAACGGGTCGCGATCGCCCTCGTAGGCCTCGACGCGCTCGAGCAGGTCGGGCGCGACGCTCTCGACGTACTTCGTGATCGTGTGGTGCGCGTCCTCGCCCTGGATGAGCATCCTCGAGAAGTCCTCGTTGAAGACGTCGCGCACGATCTTGACCAGCAGGTCGGGCTCGGAGTGCAGCAGCGCGGGAGCCTGGATCGACTGGACCTGCGTGCTGATGTGCTCCCACTGGCTGGTGAGCCGCTGGACGTCGCGCGTCAGCTGTTCCTCGGTGGCGCCCTCGGCCGCGGTGCGCACGATCACGCCCGAGGACTCCGGGAGCACCTCCTTGAGGATCTTCTTCAGGCGAGCGCGCTCGGTGTCGGGAAGCTTGCGCGAGATGCCGTTCATGGCGCCGCCGGGCACGTACACCAGGTAGCGGCCGGGGAGCGATATCTGGCTCGTGAGACGGGCGCCCTTGTGGCCGACCGGATCCTTCGTGACCTGCACGAGCACCCTGTCGCCGGACTTCAGCGCGAGCTCGATGCGGCGCGGCTGGTTGCCGGTCTCGACCGCATCCCAGTCGACCTCGCCCGAGTACAGCACCGCGTTGCGGCCGCGGCCGATGTCGACGAACGCCGCCTCCATGCTCGGGAGCACGTTTTGCACGCGGCCGAGGTAGACGTTGCCGATGAGCGAGGCGTCCTGGTTGCGCGCGACGTAGTGCTCGACGAGCACGTTGTCTTCGAGCACCGCGATCTGGATGCGGCCGTTCTTGGACCGCACGATCATCACGCGGTCGACCGACTCGCGGCGCGCGAGGAACTCCGCCTCGGTCACCACGGCGCGGCGGCGACCGGCCTCGCGGCCGTCACGACGGCGCTGCTTCTTCGCCTCGAGACGCGTGGAGCCCTTGATGCGCTGCGGCTCGGTGATGAGCTCGACGGCGCGCTGACGAGGCTGCGACGGCTCGGATGCCTCGTCCCGGCCCTCTCCCCCGCGACGGCGGCTGCGACGGCGTGAGGAGGTCGACTGCTCGTGCTCCTGTTCGGGCTCGGCGTCGGGGACCGCGGGAAGGGCGATCACCTCGGGGGCGTAGAACAGGAGCTGCGTCGACACCGCCGACACGAACACCTCGGGCAGCAGGCCCAGCGAGACCGCCGTGGCGGGAGCGTCGGGCTCGGGCTCAGCGGCGGGAGCCTCGGGCTCGGCGGCCTCAGCGGCCGGCGCCTCGGGCTCAGCGGCCGGCGCCTCGGGCTCGGCGGCGGGCGCCTCCGGCTCGACGACCGGGGCCTCGAGTGCGGATGTCTCTGTCTCGGCGACGTCGGGAGCGGCATCCGCTTCCGGCGCGTCGGTGGTCGGCGCCGGGGCGCCTTCTTCGTATACCTCGACCGCTTCGATCACCGCGTCGGTCTCGGCCGCGGCGAGATCGTCGCCCGCTGCGTCTGGCGCTAGCGGGGCATCCGATCCGGTCTGCGGGGTGAGGTCTTCATCGTTGCCATCGGCCATCACTGGCTTGCTCCCTGCGGGTCGGCTCCGCGCGCCGCCCGGCGAAATCTCTTGCGGTGCCGCACCTGCGGTGCCGCGAACTCACTCGGTCTGCAACGGGTTCCCGGCTCATGCGGCGGGAGCTCTCGCTGCCAAGGGCATTCGTCGCCCTGAAGTCTTCTGGTGATGAGCGTCGCGGCGCGGCCGCGGCACATCGGAGACCATTATCGCACTTTCGCCCGCCGAATGCTCGTCGGCGGCGCGCCGGTGATTTGGCACGGCCCGGTACGCGGCATCCGCTCAGCCCCCGATGCCATAATCCGGAGCATGCCCGAGACCCCCTCGCACCCGCGTCACACGGTCATGGCCGTGTGGCTCATCATCGCCGGCGCGATCGGCTGGTGGGCGGCCTTCTCGCTGACGATGGAGCGCCTCCACCTCCTGGCGGATCCTGACGCGATCGCCTCGTGCGACTTCAGCATCCTGGTGCAGTGCACCGCGAACCTCGAGTCGTGGCAGGGCAGCGTGTTCGGCTTCCCCAACCCGATCCTCGGCCTCACCGGGTGGGTGGCGCCGATCGTCGTCGGCGTCGCGATGCTCGCGGGCGCACGGTTCGCGCGCTGGTTCTGGTGGCTGTTCGAACTCGGGATGCTGTGCGCGTTCGTCTTCGTGATCTGGCTGATCGCGCAGAGCATCTTCGTGCTGGGCACCCTGTGCCCGTGGTGCATGGTCACGTGGATCGTCACGATCCCGACGTTCTACGTCGTCACCCTCCACGTGCTGCGCGCCGGGTTCGTCCCCGTCGGACCCCGCGCGCGCCGCCGCGCCGAGGCGCTCATGGGATGGGTGCCCCTGATGGCGGTCGTCAGCTACGCGATCATCGCCGTGATCGCCCAGATCCGTCTGGACGTGCTCGGGAACCTCTTCTAGCGCGCGTCAGAACCAGATGCCGAGCTCGCGGGCCGCGGATTCCGGGCTGTCGGACCCGTGCACGAGGTTCTGCTGCACCTTGAGGCCCCAGTCGCGGCCGAGGTCGCCGCGGATCGTGCCGGGCGCCGCGGTGGTCGGATCGGTGGTGCCGGCGAGCGAGCGGAAGCCCTCGATCACGCGGTTGCCGGCGAGGCGGATCGCCACGGAGGGTCCCGACATCATGAACTCGAGGAGCGGCTCGTAGAACGGCTTCCCCTCGTGCTCGGCGTAGTGCCGCTCGAGGGTGCCGCGGTCCGGCTCGACGAGGCGGATGTCGACGAGCGAATAGCCCTTCGCCTCGATGCGGGCGAGGATCGCGCCCGTCAGGCCGCGCGCGACTCCGTCGGGCTTGACGAGGACGAGGGTCTCTTCGGTGGCCATGGAGGTCTCCGTTTCCGCCGGTCAGGCTTCTTCTGCAGGGTTCGCCGCGAGTCGGGCGTTGCGCCGGTCGAGGGCCGCTCCCTTGATCGTCGCATATGCGTACATGCCGCCGAAAATGAGGGCGACGATCGCCAGCGACGGCACGAGGAACGCCCCGAGCGCCACGACCACCTGCAGCACCCAGCCGAGGGCGATCCCCCACGCGTATCGCAGGAAGCGCGTCGTCAGGATCATGAGGACGGCGACCACCGTGCCGGCGACGATCCCCCACCACGGCGCGATGGGCTCGGGCAGCGCGCGCAGGCCGTAGATCACCAGCCCGCCCAGGAACGCGATGATCGACTCGAAGGCGAGGACGATCGATGCGAGGGACTCGGCCGCCCCACGGGGCCGGCGCGTCCGGGGCGCGGGAGTCTCGGCGGCGCTCACGCGTCCCACCCGCTCTTCCATGCCTCGGCGTCCGCGAGGGCGAGCGCCTCTCCCGCGAGGACGACGGAGCCCGCGATCACGACCGCACGCCGGTCCGATGCCGCCGCCCACGAGCGCGCGGCTTCGGCCGCCTGCGCGAGGTCGTCGTGCACCGTGACGGGCAGTCCTTCCGCTTCGGCCAGGTCGGCGAGCCGGTCGGCCTCTTCGGCGCGGTCCGACGCCGGCGAGGTCGCGAAGACGTGCGTCGCGATCGGTGCCAGCGCGCGGACGATCCCCGCCGCGTCCTTGTCGGCGAAGACGCCGAGGACGACGCCCCACTCGTCGAAGTCGAATGCTTCGCGCAGCGCGGTCGCCAGCGCCGCCGCCCCGTGCGGGTTGTGCGCGGCGTCGACGAGCACCGTGGGTGCGATGCCGACCAGCTGCAGCCGGCCGGGGGCGGTCGCCTGGCTGAGACCGTCTGCGAGCACGTCGCCCGCGACGGGCTGCGCGGCGCCGCCGATGAGCGCCTCGACCGCGGCGATCGCCAGCGTCGCGTTGAAGCCCTGGTGGGCTCCGTACAGCGGGAGGTACTCGTCCTCGTAGGTGCCGGCGAGCCCGCGCACCGTGATCTGCTGGCCGCCGACGGCCAGCCGCTGCTCGACGAGTGCGAAGTCGGTGCCCTCGAATGCGATCGTCGCGCCCTGGGACGCGGCGGCCTCCCGCAGCACGGCCTCGGCCGCGGCATCCTGCCGTGCGGACACGACGGCCGCGCCGTCCTTGATGATCCCCGCCTTCACCGACGCGATCTCGGCGATCGTCTCGCCGAGGCGGTCGGCGTGATCGATGTCGATCGGAGTGAACACGGCGACGTCGCCATCGGCGGTGTTCGTCGAGTCCCAGGCTCCGCCCATGCCGACTTCGAGCACGAGCACGTCGATCGGGGCATCCGCGAAGGCGACGAACGCCAGCACGGTGAGCAGCTCGAAGAAGGTGAGCGGCGCGTCGCCGGCGGCTTCGAGCTCGGCGTCGACGAGGCCGACGAAGGGCTGGATCTCGTCCCAGGCGTCGGCGACCGCGGCATCCGCGATGGGCTCGCCGTCGACCATGATGCGCTCGGTGAACCGCTCGAGGTGCGGGCTCGTGAAGAGGCCGGTCCGCAGGCCGTGCGCGCGCACCAGACTCTCGATGAGCCGGCTCGTCGACGTCTTTCCGTTCGTGCCCGTGACATGCACGACCCGGTACGTCTTCTGCGGATCGTCGAGCAGCTCCAGGACGCGTCGGGTGCGCTCCACGCGAGGCTGCACCCAGCGCTCCCCCTGCCGCTCCAGGAGCGCCGCGTACACGGCGTCGGCGCGGGCGATGTCGCGGTCGCTCATGCGGATGCCTCCACCTTCGTCACCTCGACGCGGAACGCGCCGCGGTTGGCGAAATCGCCCGCCGCGTGCGTGCGGACGAGGTCGCTCGGGAGCGCGACGGCCCCGGCGAGGACGGCGCCACCGGCCAGGAGCGCCGTGCCGTCCGGTCCGACGACCGAGTAGTCGAGCGCGAGCGTCTCGCCCGCGACATCCGCCACCGCGAACGCGCTCGCCACCGCGGCCGCGTCGTCGGGATCGTCGAAGCTGAGGCGCAGGTCGATGCGGTCGCTGACCTCGAAGCCGGCGGCCTTACGGGTGTCCTGCACGGCGCGCACGACGTCGCGTGCCAGGCCCTCCGCTTCGAGCGCGGGAGTGGTCGTCGTGTCGAGCAGCACGAAGCCGCCCTCCGCCAGGAGTGCGATCGCCGTGCCCTCGTCGACGCCGCCCGCCTCGAGGGTGAGCTCGTACTCGCCCTCCTGCAGGGCGACGCCGTCCACGACCACGACGCCGTCGACCTCTTCCCACACGCCGGCGCGCGCACCGGCGATGACGTGCTGCACCTGCTTGCCCAAGCGCGGTCCGGCCGCCCGCGCATTCACGCTGAGCCGCTTGCTGATGCCGTAGCGCTCGGCGACGTCGCCGTCGAGCTCGACCAGGTCGACCGACTTGACGTTCAGCTCGTCGCGCAGGATGCCCTCGAACTGCGCGAGGGACGCGGCATCCGGAACCACGACGGTGAGCTGCGCGAGCGGCAGGCGCACGCGCTTGCCCTCCTTCTTGCGCAGCGCGTTCGCGACGCTGGACACCTGGCGCACCGCGTCCATCGCGGCGCGGATGTCGTCGGCTCCGGCGAACGCCGCCGCGTCCGGCCAGTCCTGAAGGTGGACGCTGCGGCCGCCGGTGAGTCCCTGCCATACGCGCTCGGAGACCAGCGGGATGAGCGGCGCGGCCACGCGCGTGAGCGTCTCGAGCACCGTGTAGAGCGTGTCGAAGGCCTCGCGGCTCTTCGGGTCGTCGGACACCCCGACCCAGAAGCGGTCGCGCGAGCGGCGGATGTACCAGTTCGTCAGGGCCTCGGCGAAGTCGCGCAGCCGCGCGGCGGCCGTGGTCGAGTCGAGCCCCTCGAGGTCCGCCGCCACGTCGCGCACGAGGTCGCCCGTGAGCGCGAGGATGTAGCGGTCGAGCACGTCGGTCGAGTCGGTGCGCCAGGATGCCTCGTACCCGACCCCGTCGGGGCCGCCGGCTGCGTTGGCATAGGTCGCGAAGAAGTACCACGTGTTCCACAGCGGCAGCAGGAATTCGCGCACGCCGGCGCGGATCCCCTCCTCGGTCACCACGAGGTTGCCGCCGCGCAGCACGGACGACGCCATGAGGAACCAGCGCATGGCGTCGGAGCCGTCGCGGTCGAAGACCTCGCTGACGTCGGGGTAGTTGCGCAGCGACTTCGACATCTTCTGCCCGTCGCTGCCGAGCACGATGCCGTGGCACGAGACGCCCGTGAATGCCGGGCGGTCGAACAGCGCCGTCGACAGCACGTGCATCACGTAGAACCAGCCGCGCGTCTGCCCGATGTACTCGACGATGAAGTCGGCGGGCGCGTGCTCCTCGAACCAGTCGTGGTTCTCGAAGGGGTAATGCACCTGCGCGTAGGGCATCGAGCCGGAGTCGAACCACACGTCGAACACGTCCTCGATGCGACGCATGGTGCTGCGCCCCGTGGGATCGTCCGGGTTCGGGCGGGTGAGCTCGTCGATGAACGGACGGTGCAGGTCCACATCGCCCGCAGCGTTCACCGGCAGGCGGCCGAAGTCGCGCTCGAGATCCGCGAGCGACCCGTACACGTCGATGCGCGGGTACTCGGGGTCGTCGCTCTTCCACACCGGGATCGGCGAGCCCCAGTAGCGGTTGCGGCTGATGGACCAGTCGCGCGCGCCCTCGAGCCACTTGCCGAACTGACCGTGCTTGACGTTCTCGGGCACCCAGGTGATCTGCTCGTTGTTCTCGAGCAGGCGAGGCTTGAGGTCGGTCACGCGCACGAACCAGCTCGACACCGCGCGGTAGATCAGGGGGTTCCGGCACCGCCAGCAATGCGGATAGGAATGCTCGTAGCTCGCGAGGCGCAGCAGCCGGCCCGACTGGCGCAGCAGTCGCACGAGCGGCGTGTTCGCATCCATCCACAGCTCGCCGGCGACATCCGTCACCTGCGGCAGGAACCGTCCGCCGTCGTCGAGGCTCGTGATGAGCGGGATGCCGGCGGCCTCGGTCACCCGCTGGTCGTCCTCGCCGTAGGCCGGCGCCTGGTGGACGATGCCGGTGCCGTCGCCGGTCGTGACGTAGTCGTCCACGAGGATGCGCCACGCGTCCGCGGTGCCCCAGGTCGCGGCATCCGCGTAGTAGTCGAACAGCCGGTCGTAGGCGACATCCTGCAGCTCGGAGCCCACGACGGTCTGCACGATCGCCTCACGCGCGGCGTCGGCCGACTCGTAGCCGAGGTCCTTCGCGTACCCGGCGAGCAGCTCCTCGGCGAGCAGGTACCGGTGCGCGTACGCCTCGGCGGGCTCATCCGCGTGACCGTCGGGCGCGTGGTGCACGTCGGCGGCTCCGGCGGGTCCGCCGGGAAGCACGACGTAGCGGATGTCGGGTCCGACGGCGAGCGCGAGGTTGGTCGGCAGCGTCCACGGCGTCGTCGTCCACGCGAGCGCCCGCACGCCGGTGAGCCCCAGCGCCTCGGCCTTCGCGCCGACCAGGGGGAACGTCACGGTGACGGACGGGTCCTGGCGCATCTTGTACACGTCGTCGTCCATGCGCAGCTCGTGGCTCGACAGCGGCGTCTCGTCGCGCCAGCAGTACGGCAGCACACGATAGCCCTCGTAGGCGAGGCCCTTGTCGTGGAGCGTCTTGAACGCCCACAGCACGGACTCCATGTACGACGTGTCGAGCGTCTTGTAGCCGCGCTCGAAGTCGACCCAGCGCGCCTGCCGGGTGACGTAGTCCTCCCACTCGTGGGTGTAGGCGAGGACGGATTCGCGGGCCTTGGCGTTGAACGCCGCCAGGCCCATCTCCTCGATCTGGGTCTTCTCGGTGATGCCGAGCTGCTTCATCGCCTCGAGCTCGGCGGGCAGACCGTGCGTGTCCCAGCCGAACACGCGGTCGACCTTCTTGCCGCGCATCGTCTGGAAGCGCGGGAACAGGTCCTTCGCGTAGCCGGTGAGCAGGTGACCGTAGTGCGGGAGGCCGTTCGCGAACGGCGGGCCGTCGTAGAACACCCACTCCTCGGCGCCCTCGCGGTTCGCGATGGACGCGCGGAACGTGTCGTCGGCCTCCCAGAAGGCGAGCGCGTCGCGTTCGATCGCGGGAAATCGCGGGCTCGACACGACGGAGTCGGCGGCGGGTCCGAACGAGGACTTGGGGTAGGTCATGTCACTCCAGCAGGTTGCGATGCTTCCTGCGAGGACGACTCTTGCGAGCCGCGGTACCACCCCGCGTGGCGTCCGCCGGGGCGGACACCCTCTCTCACTGCGGCTGTGACGGGCCTGCCCCGCTCGGTTCTAGTGACCCCGAAGGGTGTTCTTCCGAGAGCTCCCCGGTGATGGCCGGATCGATGCTGGTCGTGCCAGTCTACGCGGGCTCCGACCCGGGCGCACCCGACGGCGCCGCCCGAGACGCCGCGAGGAGCTCACGGGTGAACGGATGCTGCGGCTCGGCGAAGACCTGGGCGGTGCTGCCCTGCTCGACGATGGCGCCGTCCTTCATCACGATGACGTCGTCGGCGACGGCCGCGACGACACCGAGATCGTGCGACACGAAGACGAGCGTGAGGTCGCGTTCCCGCTGCAGCCGCGCCAGCAGGTCGAGGATCCGCTCGCGGACGAGCGGGTCCAGCGCCGACACGGGCTCGTCCAGCACGAGCACCTCGGGAGCGGAGGCGAGGGCGCGGGCGATCACCGCGCGCTGGCGCTGCCCGCCGGAGAGCTCCGCAGGTCGGCGTCCTGCGAACGACGCGTCGAGCTCCACTTCGGCGAGAAGGCGCTCCACGCGTTCGGCACGGTCTGCTCGCGCAACGCCGCCCGCAGCGAGAGCCTCAGACAGCGACCGGCCGATCCGCCACCGGGGATCGAGCGCGCCGAGCGGATTCTGGTGCACGAGCTGGATCCTCCGCTGGGTCGCGGGGGTGGGCGGATGTCCGTCGAGGAGTACCTCGCCGGCATCCGGCGCCTCCACCCCGACGATCATGCGCGCGATCGTGGTCTTGCCCGAACCCGACTCCCCCACGATGCCGAGGGTGCGACCTCGCCGCACCGAGAAGGAGACCTCGCGCACGGCCGGCGCGTCGAACGCCTTCGAGAGGCCGCGCACGTCCAGCCGGACGGGAGCGTCGGCCGCAGACCCCGGCCGCGGCACGTGCCCGGCGGCGGCGACGAGCCGGCGCGTGTACGGATGCTGCGGATCCGCGAAGACGTCGGACGTCGCGCCCGCCTCCAGCACATGTCCGCCGCGCATCACCAGGACGCGGTCCGCGACGCCGCGCACCGCCGCGAAGTCGTGACTGATGAAGACCACCGCCACCCCGCGGTCCGCGATGGTGCGCAGGAGCGCGAGGATCCGGGCCTGCACCGTCGCATCGAGCGCCGTCGTCGCCTCGTCGGCGACCAGGATCGACGGATCCCCCGCGAGGGCGGACGCGATCAGCGCACGCTGCCGCAGCCCGCCGGACAGCTCGTGCGGATACTGTCTCGCGCGCCGCGACGGATCGGGCATCGCGACGTCGGCGAGCAGCGCGCCGACGCGCTCCTGGAGGGCCGAGCGCGGCATCCGGGGACCGTGGAGCCTCAACGGCTCGGCGACTTCCGCCTCGACGCGCCGGAGTGGATCGAGCGACACGAGCGCATCCTGCGAGACGAGTGCGATGCGTGATCCGCGCAGTCGTCGCCAGCCGCGCTCGTCGAGGCTGCGCGCGTCCACCCCCGCGATCTCGAGCAGCTCGGCCCGCACCTCTGCCTGGCGCGGAGTCAGCCCGAGGAGCGCGCGCGCGGTGAGCGATTTCCCCGCGCCGGACTCGCCGATGATCGCGACGCACTCCCCCGGAGCCACGGAGATGTCCAGCCCGGCGACGACGCGCTCGTCGCCGAAGGACACGCTGAGACCGCGCACCTCGAGCCCGGTCATCGCCCGCTCCCTTCGGCACGCGCGCGCAGACTGCGCCCGACCACCGTCGCGGCGAGCACCGTGAGCGAGATCGCCGCACCGGGGAACGCCGACACCCACCACGCCTGGCCGATCACGTTGCGTCCGCCCGCGAGCATGAGGCCCCACTCGGGGCTCGGCTCGGCCGGCCCGAGCCCCAGGAAGCTCAGGCCGGCTGCCGCGAGGATGCTGGAGCCGATGCCGATCGTGGCCAGGACACTGAGCGCCCCGACGACGCCGGGCACCACGTGGCGCGCGAACGCCAGCGGTGCGGGTACGCCGAGGATGCGCGCGGCCTCGACATGCTCGGCGAGCCGCAGCGTACGCGTCTGCACCCGGGCGAGGCGGATGTAGATCGGGATCGCCGCGATCGTGACGGCGATCGCGACGTTGACCGGGCCGGGTCCGAGAAGTGCCACGACCACCAAGGCGACGAGGAATTCAGGGAAGGCCAGCAGGATGTCGGTGGCCCGCATCGCCGCGGCATCGACGAGGCGCGGGGCGATCCCGGACAGAGCCCCGATCGTCAGGCCGACCAGGAACGCGAGAGCGGTGGCCAGCACGCCGATGCCCACGGACCTGCCCGCTCCGTAGATCACCCGCGAGTACACGTCACGCCCGCTCTGGTCGGTGCCGAACGGGTGGGCGGCACTGGGCGGCAGCAGCGCCGCGCGCACGTCGGTCTGCAGCGGGTCGTAGAGGGCGAACAGCTGCGGGGCGAACGCGACGGCGACGATCAGCGCCAAGGCCGCGAGGGCCGCGGCGAGGGCGATCCGCCGCGACAGTCTCATGCGCCGGCCTTCTCACGGACGACACCGGCGCTGGGGGCACGACGCAGGCGGGGGTCCAGCAGCGGGTACGTCAGCTCGACGACCAGGCTCACGACGGCGAACACCACCGCGCTGAGGAGGATGATCCCCGTGATGACGGGCAGGTCGCGGTCCGTGATCGCGGTGAGGGTGACACGCCCCAGTCCCGGGCGGGCGAACACGGTCTCCACGAGCACGGCGCCGCCGAGCAGCGAGCCGACGAGGTACGCCGCGAGCGTGAGCGCACCGGTGGCGCCGTGACGCAGCGTGTGGTGGACCGTCAGCCACGTGGAGCTCGCCCCTCGCGCGCGGACGGTCGTCGCGAAGGGCTGGTTCTCGGCGGACTCGATGCCGTCGCGCAGCACTTGGCCGAGCAGTGCTGCCACGGGCAGCGCGAGCGTCACCGCGGGGAGGACGATCGTGGCCGGGTTCCGCGACCCCGCAACGGGGAACCAGCCGAGACCGAACGCGAAGATGCTCAGCAGCAGCAGCCCGATCCAGAAGACCGGCGAAGACAGCACGACGAGCTCGACGCCGCCGGCGATCGTGCGCGAGACCCGGCCGCCCGCCAGCAGAGCCACCGCGAAGGCGAGCACCACTGCGATCGTCAGCGCCAGCGCGGAGAGCTGCAGTGTCGCACCCAGCTGGCGGCCGATGACCTCGGTCACCGGCATCCGCAGCTGGTACGACTCCCCCAGGTCTCCCCGCAGCAGCTGGCCGAGATACGCGACGTACTGCTCGAACGGCGGCCGGTCGAGGCCGAGGTCGGCGCGGATGGCCGCCTTCACCTCTTCGCTCACCTGCGCCTGCGGTCCGAGCATGACGTCGACGGGATCGCCCGGGATGACCCGGAATGCCAGGAAGGCCAGCGTCGCCGCTCCCCAGAGCACCACGACGACGGATGCCGCGATCCCGGCCGCGCGAAGCGCGAGACGCCGAACTGCTGCCCGCGATGCCGTCATCGCCCGTCGCGTCCGCCCTCCCGGCGCGCGGTCAGCCGATGCTGACGTCGTAGAACAGCGGGCGCCCGTACAGATCGTAGGCCAGGCCGTCGACCCCGTCGGAGACCGCGGTGATGAGAGACGGGCTGTACAGGGGGACGATCGCCACGTGGTCGGCGTTCCACTGCTGGACGTCGCCGTAGATGTCCGCGCGCTCCTGGGTGTCGGACGTCGACACGCCGCGTTCGAGCAGCGCGTCCAGGTCGGCATCGCTCACCTGCGACGCGTTCTGGAAGCCGTCGGTGTGCAGGTGACTGCGCAGCAGATCGGGGTCCACTCCGGAGAAGCCCCAGTCGGTGAGGTCGAACGTCTTCGGCCCGTACTGCTCGTTGTAGGCGCCGGGCTCGAGCACCTCGCGCACCAGTTCGAATCCGACGGCCTTGAGGTCTGACTGGATCGCGTTCGCGAGCGCCGCACGATCGTCGGGAACCGGCGTCCAGGCGATCCAGCGGGCGGAGAGCCGCTCGCCGTCCTTCGTGCGGTAGCCCTCGGAGTCGCGCTCGGTCCAGCCGGCCTCGTCGAGGAGCGCCTCGGCCGCGGCCGGGTCGAAGGCCCAGGTGCCCTCCAGCGACGCGTCGTAGGTCGGCGTCGTGGATCCGAGGATCGACCAGGCCCGCGGGAACTGTCCGAAGAAGATCTCCTCCACCGCGGTGTCGATGTCGATCGCGCGTGAGAACGCCTCACGCACCTTCTGGTCGGCGAACACGCCGTACTTCTCGTTCAGGTAGAGCGAGTAAGGCAGCCCGGGGTACTCCTGCGCGTCGACGGTGAGCGCCTCGTCGAGGTCGGCCGCGAGGTTCGGCGGCAGCTGGCTGGCGAGATCGGCCTCGCCGCTCTCGACGACCCCCGCACGCACGGATGCCTCCGGGAGGATCTCGACCCGGAGGGTCTCGAACTGTGCGGCGCCTCCGTCGTGGGGTCCCCATGCGTAGTCGTCGTTGCGGGTGTAGACGATCTCCTGGTCGGGCGTGTACTCGGTCAGCTCGAACGGGCCGGTGCCGACGGTGATCCCAGGACCGCCCGCCTTGAGCTGGTCGGCCGAGGACTCGAGCACGGCGGGCGAGTAGAAGCCCAGGAGAGCGGTGCTGGCGGCCTGCAGGAACGGCGAGTACGGCTGCGTGAACGACACCCGCACGGTGTGCTCGTCGATGACCTCGGTGCCGGCGTAGAACTCGCCGCCGAGCATGCTCGAGGCCTGCGCAGATGCCGTCTCGGGATCCGCGATCCGGTCGAAGTTCGCCTTCACGGCCTCGGCGTCGAAGGGCTCTCCGTCTTGGAACGTGACGTCGTCGCGCAGGGTGAAGACATAGGAGGCGCCGTCGTCCTCGATCTCCCAGTCCTCGGCGAGCCACGGTGAGAACGTTCCGTCGGACTCCTGGAACACGAGCGAGTCCAGCACCGCGCGCTGCACCATCGCCGAGACGTCGAGCTGACTGGTCTGAGGGTCCATGTGCCCGGCCGACAGGTTGGCGCCCTCGATCGCCCAGACGACCTCGCCGTCGGAGGACTCCTCACCCGGAGACGCGCCGCCGGCGCACGAGGCGAGGGCGAGGGCTGCGACGAGCGGGAATGCGGCGACGGCGAGTCGTCGGCGCGGGGTGAAAGCGGGCATGGCTGACCTCGGGAAGTCTGAGACGGGGACGTGTCTACGCTAGTCGATTTGTGGACGCAGTCGATCAACGCCGTCACGCACCGATCTGTTCCCCCGCGCTAGCGTCGACCCATGGCCCGACCCGACCTCCCGCTCGCTCCCCGCGTCAGCCCGCCGGACCTCCCTCGCGAACTCGCCGAGGTCGCGGGGCTCAGGTCGTACGACGACATCGTTCGCGCGCGCATCGGCGATCTCGGTGCGCAGACGGATGCCTCGCACGCCGCGGTGACGGAGTGCGAGGTGGTCGGGGCCACCGTCGAGCGCCTCGATCTGACCGGGGCGACGCTGGTCGACGTGCGCGTCGAAGGCCTGCGGGCCACCGCCGTCACGGCGAGGGAGGCCAGGCTGCGGCGCGTGCTGATCTCCGGCGGACGCATCGGCACGCTCGACCTCGCGAACGCCGCAGCGGATGAAGTGGAGCTTCGCGGCATCCGGATCGACTACCTCTCCCTCGCCGCGGCGAAGGTGGAGGACCTGCGGATCGTCGACTGCACGATCACGACGCTCGACCTGCCGCAGGCGACGCTCTCGCGCGTGCGGTTCGAGAGCACGCGTGCGGACGAGGTCGACACCCGCGGCATGCGGGCAGACAGCCTCGACCTGCGGGGGCTGGACGCGGCGTCCTACCTGGATGCCGCGTCACTGCGCGGCGCGACGCTCACGCCGTGGCAGATCGAGCAGCTCGCTCCCGCACTCGCCGCATCCGTGGGCATCGACGTGCGGGACTGACCGCCCGGTTCTCCGGGGAGAAGCGGTCGCCGCGACGCGCGCGACCTCCCGGTAGAATCGTGGGACATTCCACACTCAGGCACGCTCACACAGTGCCGCACATATCGCCAGGAGACCCGAATGGCCGACGCGCAGATTCCAGAGAAGCCCGCCCTCGAGGGTCTCGAAGCGAAGTGGGATGCCGCGTGGACGGAGCAGGGCACGTACCTGTTCGACCGCGCGCGCGCCGCCCAGGCCGGTCGCGCCGGCATCTTCTCGGTCGACACCCCTCCGCCGACCGCCTCCGGCAGCCTGCACATCGGCCACGTGTTCAGCTACACCCACACCGACGTGAAGGTGCGCTTCGAGCGCATGCGCGGCAAGACGGTCTTCTACCCGATGGGCTGGGACGACAACGGCCTGCCGACCGAGCGCCGCGTGCAGAACTACTACGGAGTGCGCTGCGACCCGTCGCTGCCCTACGTCGCCGACTTCACCCCCCCGTACGAGGGCGGTGACAACAAGTCGAACCGTGCCGCCGACCAGGTGCCGGTGAGCCGTCGCAACTTCATCGAGCTGTGCGAGAAGCTCACCGTCGAGGACGAGAAGCACTTCGAGGCGCTGTGGCGCGATCTCGGTCTGAGCGTCGACTGGACCCAGACGTACCGCACGATCTCCGACGACACCATGCGCACCAGTCAGCTCGCGTTCCTGCGCAACCTGGAGCGCGGCGAGGCGTACCAGGCGATGGCGCCGACGCTGTGGGACATCGACTTCCGCAGCGCGATCGCCCAGGCCGAGCTCGAGGACCGCGATCAGCCCGCGGCCTACCACCGCGTGGCGTTCCACAAGGCGGACGGCTCCGGCGACGTGCACATCGAGACGACCCGGCCCGAACTCCTCCCCGCCTGCGTCGCCCTCGTGGCCCACCCCGATGACGAGCGGTACCAGCCTCTGTTCGGCTCGACCGTGCGCACGCCGCTGTTCGACGTCGAGGTGCCGGTGCTCGCGCACCCGCTCGCGCAGCAGGACAAGGGCTCGGGCATCGCCATGATCTGCACGTTCGGCGACGTGACCGACATCATCTGGTGGCGCGAGCTCGACCTCCCGAACCGCACGGTGATCGGGCAGGACGGCCGTCTGATCGCGGACGCGCCCGACGTGATCGTGACGGATGCCGCCAAGGCCGCCTATGCGGAGCTGGCGGGCAAGACCGTGTTCAGCGCCAAGAAGCGCGTCGTCGAGCTGCTTCAGGAGTCGGGCGAGCTCGAGGGCGAGCCCAAGCCCTTCACCCACGCGGTCAAGTTCTTCGAGAAGGGCGACCGCCCCCTCGAGATCGTCTCGACGCGCCAGTGGTACCTCCGCAACGGTGCCCGCGACGAGGTCCTGCGCGACCGGCTCATCGCGCTCGGACGCGAGGTGTCATGGCACCCCGACTTCATGCGCGTGCGGTACGAGAACTGGACGAACGGCCTCACCGGCGACTGGCTGGTCTCGCGCCAGCGCTTCTTCGGCGTGCCGATCCCGGTCTGGTACGCGCTCGACGAGAACGGCGAGCGCGACTACTCGCGGGTTCTGACGCCGGATGCCGCGGCTCTGCCCGTCGACCCGTCGACAGACGTGCCCGCGGGCTACACCGAGGACCAGCGCGGCGTCGCCGGCGGCTTCGAGGGCGAGAACGACATCTTCGACACCTGGGCGACTTCGTCGCTGACGCCGCAGCTCGCCGGCGGATGGAAGCGGGACCCCGAGCTGTGGGACCTCGTCGCTCCGTTCGATGTGCGGCCCCAGGGTCAGGACATCATCCGCACGTGGCTCTTCTCGACGATGCTGCGCAGCGCTCTCGAAGACGGCCGCGCCCCGTGGACGGATGCCGCGATCTCCGGCTTCATCGTCGACCCGGACCGCAAGAAGATGTCGAAGTCGAAGGGCAACGTGGTCACGCCGGCCGACATCCTCGCCCAGCACGGATCGGACGCCGTCCGGTACTGGGCGACCTCGAGCCGCCTCGGCACCGACGCCGCCTTCGACCCGCAGAACCCGACCCAGATCAAGATCGGGCGTCGCCTTGCGATCAAGGTGCTCAACGCGGCGAAGTTCGTGCTGTCGTTCCCTGTGCCCGAGGGCGCGACGGTGACCCACGCACTCGACGCGTCGATGCTCACGACCCTCGACGGCGTGGTGCGCGATGCGACGAAGGCGCTCGAGGCGTACGACCACGCTCGCGCGCTCGAGGTCGCCGAGTCGTTCTTCTGGACCTTCTGCGACGACTACCTCGAGCTCGTCAAGGAGCGCGCGTACAACCAGACCGACGTCGGACAGGCGTCCGCCGCTCTCGCGCTGCGCACCGCGCTGTCCACCCTGCTGCGTCTGTTCGCGCCGGTGATCTCGTTCGCCGCCGAGGAGTCCTGGTCGTGGTTCAACGAGGGCTCGGTGCACACCGCCGCGTGGCCCGAACCGCTCGGCATCGACGGAGACCCCTCCGTGCTGCGCGTCGTCGGCGAAGCCCTCATCGGCATCCGGCGCGCGAAGACCGAGGCGAAGGCCTCGCAGAAGACCCAGGTCGAACGTGTGACGATCGCCGGGCCCGAGGCATCCGTCGCGGTCCTGCGCCTGGCCGAAGGCGACCTGAAGGCCGTCGGACGCATCGCCGAGATCGACTACGCCGCGGCTGACGAGCTCTCGGTGTCCGGCATCGTGCTCGCCCCGCAGGAGGGCTGACATGCAGCTGGGCACGCGGTGGACATCGGGCGACGAACCGCCCCGAGCCGTACCCGACGCGCTCGGTCGCGGGATCGCCGGGGTGGATGCCACGATCCCGGCCGATGCGCTGGGTCAGCCGCGACCGCGGTGGACGCTCACGTGGCTCGAGGGCAGACCGATCGCCGAACTCGACACCGGCATCATCGTGACCCTCGACGAGGACGGCGAGCCCGTCGTGCGGCACGACCCGGACGACGGGTTCGCCTGATCCGCGCTCGTCAGCGCTCGATCTCGGCTCCTGCGCGGCGGGTTCCTCCGATGAGGAGCGGGATGGCGGCGATCGCGGCGACCGCGATGAACGCTCCCCCGATGTAGAACGGGAGGCGGAGGTCGGTGCGGCCGATCCACCCGCCCACGAGCGTCGCGATCGGGAACAGACCCCACGTGAGCGTGCGGATGACGCCCAGGACCCGACCGAACATCTCGCCCGGGACGATCTGCTGACGCAGCGCGCCCCACGGGACGTTCCAGACCGACACGGCGCCCGCCGCCACCGCGAACGCGCACACGGCCGTGATCGCGTCGGGGGCGAGTCCGGTGAGCACGGTGCCGATGCCGCCGATGACGATCGCCCACACCATGATCGGCCCGCGACCGAATCGCTCCACCAAGCGGGGCGCGATGAGCGAGCCCGCGAGAGCCCCGATCCCGATCCCGGCCGTCACGAATCCGATCGCGACGTAGGCGACCTGCTGCTCGTCGAGGAAGAAGAGGATGATGACGCCCTGCGACAGTGACAGCGCGGACCCGATCAGGGCGGTGAACACCACCATCGCGCGCAGGTAGCGGTGCCGCCACAGATAGCCGAGCGCCTCACGGGTCGTCACCCTGGTGCGGGCAGGGGGAACGGCGACCGGCTCGGACATCATCCCCATCGTCACGTCGGGAGCGTCGGGGTCGGGCACGGCGTCCGGAGCGGGCTCGCGCAGGGGGCGGGCGGCGCTCAGTGGAAGAAACAGGGCCAGCGCGATCGGAATGAGATACGCCCCCGTCGTCGACCACAGCGGCAGCGCGAGCGAGACGGCGAACAGCACACCCGCGATCGGCGTCGCGATGAAATTGTCGATCGTGATCTGCGCCGCCTGCAGCCAGCCGTTCGCGCGGTCGAGGCCGTCCTTGCGCACGACCGAGGGGACGATCGCGTTGGTCGCGTTGTCGAACAGCGTCTCGCCGAGGCCGAACACCAGCGTGCCCGCGATGAGCGCCCACAGGCTCATCGAGCCCGTCGCCGCGAGCACCGAGAGCCAGAGAGCGACACCGCCGCGCAGGGCGTTCGCGATCGCCATGACGATCCGGCGGTCGAAGTGGTCGACGATCATTCCCGCCGGCAGCCCGAACAGCAGCCACGGCAGGAACGCGACGGCGCCCAGGGCTGCGATCGCCAGAGGATCGTCCGTGAGGGTGGTGCCGATGAGCGGCACTGCGGTGCGGCCGAGACCGTCCGCGAGGTTGCTGAACGCCGCGGCCGTCCACAGCTTCCCGAAGTCGCGACCCAGAGGGGGCCGGCCCTTGCGCCCGGCCCCCTCGGTCTTCGCCGCGGCGTCGACGGTGTCGGTCATCGCGGAAGCATCCCGATCGAGCCCAGGGCGAGCGCGTCGGCGCGGGCGTCGGCGGCGGTCGTCCGGGCCGAGGCCGGCGGCGGGGTCGTACCGCGACGCTCGAGGCGGGTGGCGACGAACCGGTCCATGCCGGCAGCGGCGGTGAGCAGCATCCGCTCGAATCGCGTGGTGCGGACGGAGCGGGGCGCAATGAGAGCGGTCATGACTGTCCTCCCAGAGTGGGGAGCGGGAACAGGTCGGCCCGGATCGTGACGGGGCGGACGTTCTCGCCGGTTTGGTTGCGGTAGTTGTCGACGGTCTCGTCGATGATCGCCATGATCTTCAGGGCGAGGTTCTTGCTCTGCTCGGGGGTGAGGCGAGCGGTGGCGGTGGAGATGAGCGTGCCCTCCTGCCAGATCGCGTCCTCGCCGCGGATTCCGCTGTTGACGAAGTCGAGCAGCTGATCGTTCCGGTTGCGGAGGAACTCGTTCATGACGACCTGCGTCGCCGCGCGGCCGGCGGGCGTCGTCATCGCGTCGGGGTTGGCGAACGACACCCCGCCGATCGGACGCTCCCACCAGCGCTCGCGGCCGGTGCCACGACCCTCGGCCTCGTGGATGAGGTCGTGCTTCGCGAGCGCCCGCAGGTGGTAGCTCGTGGCGCCGCTGGACTCTCCCAGGCGCTCAGCGAGCGAGCTGGCGGTCTGCGGTCCGTACTGGCTGAGGATGTCGTAGATCCTCACGCGCAGCGGGTGTGCCAGAGCGCGCAGCGCGCCGGAGTCGAGGACGCGGTCCTCGTTGTGACGCTTCTCGGCGCGGGCCAGGGCGTCCATCTCTTCGGCGTTCTCGTTCTCTGCCATGACTCGACTGTAGCCATGCAAAGGTCTCTTTGCAAGCATTTCTTTGCAATTGATTCTTTGCAAACAAGTGTGGGCATGTTCGGCCCCGCTGATTAGGCTGAGACCCATGCCGAACGACAACCCCCTGCTGTCTCCCGCCCCGCTCCCCTACGGACTCCCCGACTACACCGCGATCCGTCCCGAGCACTATCTCCCCGCCTTCCGCGCGGCGTTCGAGAGTCACTCGCGAGAGATCTCGAACATCACGCGCGTACGCTCCATGCCGACGTTCGAGAACACGCTCGTTCCGCTGGAGGAGAGCGGCAAGCTGCTGGGCGACGTGGCCCGCACGTTCTACACCGTGTCGTCCGCCGACGCGACCCCCGAGATCCAGGCGATCGAGGAGGAGCTCGCTCCCCTGATGTCCGCGCACGAGGACTCCATCCAGCTCGATGCCCAGCTGTACTGGCGCATCAAGACCCTCCACGACCAGCTCGATCAGCTCGACCTCGAACCCGAGCAGCGCTACCTCGTCGAGCGTCACTACCGCGAGATGTCGCACGCGGGCGCCGGTCTCGACGAGGGCGCCAAGGAGCGGCTCACCGCACTCAATCAGCGTCTGTCCACGCTCACGACGTCCTTCGAGAAGAACCTCCTCAACGACACGAACGACCTCGCGATCGTCTTCGACACCGTCGGCGAGCTCGACGGGCTCACCGAGGGCGAGCTGTCGGCGGCGGCGCAGGCCGCGTCCGACCGCGGACTCGACGGCAAATGGGTGGTGACGCTCACCCTGTTCACCGGGCACCCGTACCTTTCATCCCTCACCAACCGTGACAGCCGCAAGCGCATCCTCGATGCCTCGCGCTCGCGCGGTTCGCGGGGGAACGAGAACGACAACCGCGGCGTCCTGCTCGAGATCGTGCGACTGCGCGCCGAGCGCGCGGCGCTTCTCGGCTACGACACGCACGCCGCCTACATCACGTCGGATGAGACCGCGGGGTCGCCGGATGCCGTGCACGACCTCCTCCGTCGCCTCGCTGTCCCCGCCGCGCGCAACGCCGCGCGCGAGCAGGCCGCGCTGCAGGCGATCATCGACCGCGAGCCGGAGCCCTTCCCGCTCGAAGCCCACGACTGGGCGTTCTACACCGAGAAGGTGCGTGCCGCCGAGTACGACCTCGACCGCAGCGCGCTGCGCCCCTGGTTCGAGGCGGAGCGCGTCCTGCAGGACGGCGTGTTCCGTGCCGCCACCGAGCTCTACGGTGTCACGTTCGCCGAGCGCACCGACATCCCCGCGTATCACCCCGACGCGCGCGTCTTCGAGCTGCACAACGCCGACGGGTCGGAACTGGGCCTCTTCGTGCTCGATCTGTACACGCGCGACACGAAGCGCGGCGGTGCGTGGATGAACTCGATCGTGTCGCAGTCGCTCCTTCGGGGCACACGACCGATCGTCGTGAACAACCTCAACGTTCCCAAGCCAGCGCCCGGCAAGCCGACGCTCCTCACCCTCGACGAGGTGACGACGCTGTTCCACGAGTTCGGACATGCGCTGCACGGCCTGTTCGCGACGGTCACCTACCCCCACTTCGCCGGCACGAACGTGTTCCGGGACTTCGTCGAGTTCCCGAGCCAGGTGAACGAGATGTGGATCTACTGGCCCGAGATCCTCGACGCCTACGCCCGCCACGTCGACACCGGCGAGCCGCTGCCCGCGGAGATCGTGGAGAAGCTGCACGCGTCCGAGGCGTTCAACCAGGGCTTTGCGACGAGCGAGTACCTCGCCGCGTCGTGGCTCGACCAGGCGTGGCACTCCCTCACCGAGGAACAGGCGGCCGGCGACCTCGACGTCGGCGAGTTCGAGGCGGCGGCGCTCCGTGACATCGGGCTCGACAACCCGGCGGTCCCGACCCGCTACTCGTCCACCTACTTCGCTCACGTGTTCTCGGGCGGGTACAGCGCCGGCTACTACTCCTACATCTGGAGCGAGGTGCTCGACGCCGACACCGTGGAGTGGTTCCGCGAGAACGGCGGGCTCACGCGCGGCAACGGGGACCGGTTCCGCGATCGCCTGCTCGGCGTGGGCGGTTCGAAGGACCCGCTCGAGGCCTACCGCGACTTCCGCGGACGGGATGCCGACATCCAGCCCCTGCTCGAGCGCCGCGGGCTCGTCGCCTGAGTCTGCGCGAGCGCGGGGGCCGGTGTCAGAGGGCGCCGATCCCCCGCGCGAACGCGCGCGTGCGCTCGGCCATCGCGGCGGGGACTTCGGCGACGGTGAAGTGCCCGCCCTCGGCGAGCCGCTCGAACACGCGCAGATCGCGGTAGAACTCGCGAGCGAGCGACTCGGGATAGTCCGCCTCGTGTCGCTGGACGAACACCGCCGCCGGCACCTCGACGGGTGAGATGGCGGCGGGCTGATCGGCCCCCTCGTAGTAGGGGCGGAACGAGCTGCCGATCGTCTGGGTCGCCCAGTAGATCGTCGCTTCGGTGAGGATGCGCTCCCGCGAGATCCGCCGTTCCACAGCCGCCGGATCGCCGGCGGGCGTGTCACTCCACTCGACGAGCTTCTCTGCGAGCCACGCGACCAGCCCCGCCGGCGAGTCGTTGAGCGCCGCGGCGAGGGTGTCGGGACGTGTCGCCTGCACGTGCCCGTAGGCGCCGTGCGTCTCGTGATCGTCTGCGATGCGTTCGAAGAACGTGCGCTCGGCGGGCTGGGTCAGGTGCGCGCGCTCGGCCCGCGTCGGGAAGTGGGCGTGCGTGGCGATCACCCCGAGGACGGACTCCGGATGCTGCGACGCGAGCAGGTCGTTCACGTTCGCCGACACGTCCTCGCCGTACGTGAGATAGCTCCCGTAGCCGAGCACATCGGTCATGAGGGCGTGCATGCTGCTCGCCAGCCTCGCCTCCGTCAGGAGTCCGGATCGGTACGGGGTCGAGAAACCGAACCCTGGGAAGCTCGGCACCACGACGTGGAAATCGGTCAGCAGGTCGGCGAAATCCAGCTGCAGCGCGAACGTATGCGGCCAGCCGTGCATCACGAGCAGGGCCGGAGCAGAGGGATCTGCTGAGGGCAGGTGCGCGAAGTGGATCGCGGCGCGGTCGAGCTCGACCACGAACTGCGGGTGGGAGTTGAGCCATCGCTCCCGCGCCCGCCAGTCGAAGTCGCTCCACGAACGGACGAGCGAGGCGAGGTAGGCCGCCGACATCCCCGACGGCGGCCGATGCGGCGAGTCGGGCAGCAGTCGTGAGCGCGCCAGGCGTGCACGCAGATCGCGCAGAAGCTCGTCGGGGACGTGGAGCTCGAAAGGTGCGGCATCCATCCTCCGACGCTAGCGCCGGGGTGCGACAGCGGCGCGGTGATGGCCGGGGCGCGATCGACCCGGTCAGTCGGCGTGCGAGACGGCCCAGGCGGCCGCGGCGGATCGCGATGACGCACCGAGCTTGGCGCGTGCATTGGCGACGTGTCGGTGGACGGTGTGGACGCTGAGGAAGAGCTCGGCCGCGATCTGCGCATCGGTCAGGCCGTTCGCCACGAGAAGGAGCACCTCGAGCTCACGAGCGGTGATCGGAGAGTCCGGCACCGTGCCGCGGTGTGCGGAGGGCTGCGGAGTCAGATCGGTCTCGGGCACTCCGTCGAACCACAGCGCCGCATCCAGCAGAGACCTGGTGTCGCCGTGCCACGGATGATGGGCGGCCCCATCGAGCACCTCCAGGCGCGCATCCGGAAGCGCCGCGGCGACAGCGGCACCCAGCGACATCCGGATGGCCCGGTCACCGCGCCGGTGCAGCACGATCGCCGGAGCGGACACGTCAGCGGCCAGTTCGCTCGCGTCGAACGAGTAGACCGCCGCGAGCGCGGCCGCCGCAGCGTCCGCGGTGGCCGTGGAGCGCTGGTGGCGGACGTACTCGCGCCGCTGCTCCGGCGTCGCGTCCGGATAGAAGATGTCGGACATCACGCGGGAGCTCACACCCCAGCTTCGCCTGACGAGCTCGACGAGGGCCGCGCGGTCGGGAGCGGAGGCGATCGCACTCCCCGAGAGGTAGGAGCCCGAGAACACCAGCCGGCGGACACGGTCGGGGTGGCGAGCCGCGAATGCGATGGCCACCGGGCATCCGGAGGAACCGGCGAACAGGGTCGCCTGGTCTACCCCAGCCGCGTCGAGCACCGCGCGCATGGCGTCGACGTGCGGCTCCAGAGCCGCCGGTGTCTCGCGCGTGCGGGAGAGCCCGCTCCCCGGTGGATCCATGCGGATGACACGGCGATGGCGGGCGATCGCCGAGACGAAGCTGCGGAAGGGCGCGTAGTCCCAGTCTCGCTCGAGGTGGCTCATCCACCAGCCTCCGATGAGCACCGGATGCCCATCACCCGTCTCCGACCACGCCACGTCGTCAGATCCCGACCACGCGTACTGGATGGAGAGCTCATCCGATCGCACGATCTCAGTATGGGACACAGTCGACCGGCCCGCGGATCGCCGACGCAGCGGGAATCAGCTCAGGCGGCCGGCCAGTCTGTGCAGCCCTTGCCGGCGCAGCGCGATCCACGTCGCGTCCGCGCGAGCGATGACGGCGCCGTGCTCGTCGACGATCGCCGCCGACGTCTCGAAGCGGCGCGCCCGCCGCTCCCGGGTCCAGCTGAACACCACGAGCCGCTCCCCCACCCGGGGCCGGCGCTCGACGAGCCCCGTCATCGTCCCGAGCAGGGCCAGTTCGCGCTCGCGCAGCGCAGCGGCCGGATAGCTCGGGCAGTCCATCGCCGCCCATACAGCTGCGAAGGGCGCCGTGCCGCCGACCGCGTCCCTGCTGTCGACGAGCCAGGGGGCGGCGAGGATCTCCGGGCGCCCGGGCACCGGACCCGGGGTGACGTGCATCCCGTCGGTGCGGAGGGGACCGCAGACCACGCAGTCCGAGAGCAGGTGGCGCACGGCGGCGAGCGGGTGGGCCTCGCGGGCCGCGAGCGCCTCTTCGTAGGTCGGCGCGACCGGAATCGAGCCGTCGACGAGCCGGCCGCGACGGGCCTCCGCGATCAATCGCCGCCGATGATGCACGCGAACGCCGTATGCCCCATCGGAGGAGACGTGCAGCGACCGGCCGAGGGGAACGGGCCGGCGGAGCCGGACCGTGACGACGCCCGCATCCACATGCCGGGCGATCGCACCGGCGGCGAATCCGCCGTTGGCCGATCTCCGCGGCCCGTTGTGACGCGGATCGATCCGCACCGTGCCGACGATGACGCCCTCGTCGCCGGCGACGGCGTGACGCAGGTCGATGGCGGCGGGTCGCCCGAACACGGCGGCCGATTCGTGTGTGGAGAGGATGAGCTCTGACATGGCCCGAGTCAACCGGGGCGGGCTGTGTCAGCGCGTCACGGAGATCGGCCATTGGCGATGGCCCGAATCGGCCATCACCGACAGCATCCCGCGCGGGAACGCGTGCGATTCGAGGTCAGGCGGTCAGGCGCTCTTGCGCTTCTGGCGCAGCACGAGCGTCGGCGGCGCTCCCTCTTCGACGGCGGCGCGGGTCACGACGACCTTGTCGACGTCGTCGGTCGACGGGATCTCGAACATGATCGGTCCGAGGACGTCTTCGAGGATCGCACGGAGGCCGCGAGCCCCGGTCTTGCGCTCCACCGCGAGGTCGGCGATCGCCTCGAGCGCCTCGGTGTCGAACTCGAGCGTGACGCCGTCGAGCTCGAACATGCGGTGGTACTGCTTGACCAGCGCGTTCTTGGGCTCGGTGAGGATCTCCATCAGCGCCGCCTGGTCGAGGGGCGAGACCGACGCCACGACGGGCAGGCGGCCGATGAACTCGGGGATCAGGCCGAACTTGTGCAGGTCTTCTGGCCGCACCTCGCTGAACAGGCTGAGGTCATCGCCCTTGTTGTGCAGCGGGGCGCCGAAACCGATGCCGTGCTTGCCGACGCGCGACGAGATGATGTCTTCGAGACCTGCGAAGGCGCCCGCAACGATGAAGAGGACGTTCGTCGTATCGATCTGGATGAACTCTTGGTGCGGATGCTTGCGGCCGCCCTGCGGAGGCACCGAGGCGACCGTGCCCTCGAGGATCTTCAGCAGCGCCTGCTGCACGCCCTCACCGGAGACGTCGCGCGTGATCGACGGGTTCTCGGCCTTTCGGGCGATCTTGTCGACCTCGTCGATGTAGATGATGCCGGTCTCGGCGCGCTTCGTGTCGAAGTCGGCGGCTTGCAGCAGCTTGAGGAGGATGTTCTCGACGTCTTCGCCGACGTAGCCGGCCTCGGTGAGGGCCGTGGCATCCGCCACCGCGAAGGGGACGTTGAGGCGCTTGGCGAGCGTCTGCGCGAGGTAGGTCTTGCCGCAGCCCGTGGGGCCGAGGAGCAGGATGTTGCTCTTCGCGATCTCGATCTCGTCGGCGCGCTGCTCGGCGGACTGGATCGTGCCGTGCGCGCGCACGCGCTTGTAGTGGTTGTAGACGGCGACCGAGAGTGCGCGCTTCGCCGCGTGCTGCCCGACGACGTACTCCTCGAGGAACCCGAAGATCTCGCGCGGCTTGGGGAGATCGAAATCGGTGACGACGCCCGAGCTGGACTCGGCCATGCGCTCTTCGATGATCTCGTTGCACAGCTCGACGCACTCGTCGCAGATGTAGACGCCCGGACCCGCGATGAGCTGCTGGACCTGCTTCTGGCTCTTTCCGCAGAAGGAGCACTTGAACAGGTCGGCGCTCTCACCGATGCGTGCCATGCGGCTCCCCTTCGTCGCGGCGGGGACCTCGTCCCCGGCTGTTCTCCGAGCCTAATCGCTCGGGGCGACATGCGGCGGGATTGCGACACGCGTTGTGAGCGATGATGCGTCCGCTCACAGCGAAGCCCCGCCACCCGATGTCGGGCGGCGGGGCTTCGGCATCCGCTCTACTTCGTCAGTGCGGCGGGCGTGCGCTTGCGGGTCGTGAGGACCTGATCGACGAGACCGTAGGTGACGGCCTCTTCGGCCGACAGGATCTTGTCGCGGTCGATGTCCTTGTTGACCTCTTCCGGACTCTTGTTGGAGTGCTTCGACAGGGTCTCCTCGAGCCACGTGCGCATGCGCAGGATCTCCTGGGCCTGGATCTCGATGTCGGAAGCCTGGCCGTGGCCCGCCTCGCCCATCGCGGGCTGGTGGATCAGGATGCGCGCGTTCGGCAGCGCCAGTCGCTTGCCGGGCGCTCCGGCGGCGAGCAGCACGGATGCCGCGGACGCCGCCTGGCCGAGCACGACCGTCTGGATCTGCGGCGAGACGTACTGCATCGTGTCGTAGATCGCCGTCATGGCCGTGAACGAGCCACCGGGCGAGTTGATGTACATGATGATGTCGCGGTCGGGATCCTGCGACTCGAGCACGAGCAGCTGGGCCATCACGTCGTCGGCCGACGCGTCGTCGACCTGCACGCCGAGGAAGATCACGCGGTCCTCGAACAGCTTGTTGTAGGGGTCCTGGCGCTTGTAGCCGTAGGCGGTGCGCTCCTCGAACTGCGGCAGGATGTAGCGACTGCCGGGCATCTGGAGGCCCTGCGGGGCGCTCGTTCCGAAGGTGGGGGTCTGCATTCCGGGTTCTCTCTCTTTCGCCTTCGGAGCGGTCAGGCCGCGGTTCCGCCGCCGCCGATGACGTCGGTGGCCGATTCGCGGATGTGGTCGACGAAACCGTACTCGAGGGCCTCCTCGGCGCCGAACCAGCGGTCGCGGTCACCGTCGGCGTTGATCTGCTCGACGGACTTGCCCGTCTGCGCCGCCGTGATCTCGGCGAGGCGCTTCTTCATGTCGAGGATGAGCTGCGCCTGCGTCTGGATGTCGCTCGCCGTGCCGCCGAAGCCGCCGTGCGGCTGGTGCAGCAGCACGCGGGCGTTCGGCGTGATGTACCGCTTGCCCTTCGTGCCGGCGGTGAGCAGCAGCTGGCCCATCGACGCGGCCATGCCGATGCCGACGGTGACGATGTCGTTCGGCACGAACTGCATCGTGTCGTAGATCGCCATGCCGGCCGTGATCGAGCCACCGGGCGAGTTGATGTAGAGGTAGATGTCCTTCTGCGTGTCTTCCGCCGCGAGGAGGAGGATCTTCGCGCAGATCTCGTTGGCGTTCTCGTCGCGCACCTCCGACCCGAGCCAGATGATGCGGTCCTTCAGCAGCCTGTCGAAGACGCTCGTCGCGACAAGTGGTTCGGCCATGTGTACTCCTGATTCCGTGGTCGTGCCATTGAATCTACCGGCGCTCCGCGATCGACCCGCCCGTGTTCGCCCTGGGCAGATCAGTCCAGCGGGTCGACGAGTTCGCGCGCGTACGCGGCGACCGAGCGCGTGTAGCGCGGCAGGTGCGGCGCGAGCGCCTCAAGGGCCACGGATGCTGCGCGCACGGCCTCCCCCGACGACACGAGCGCCAGGGCGTAGAAGGCCGCGGCCGCGTCTCGCAGGGGCGAGTCGGGATCTCGCTCGTACTCGTCGCGCAGCAGCTCGAGGGCCTCGTCGTGCTTGCCGAGATTGCGGATGGTGCTCGCGAGCTGGATGACCGCCTGCGTGCGCACCTCGTCGTCGAGGCGCGCCGCGAGCGCGGCGCGGTACAGCGGTTCGGCTTCCTCCTCGAGCCCGGCGGAATCGCGCGCGCCGGCGCGCTCGAAGAGCGCCCGTCCGTCGCCGTCGTCCCGTTCGGCGGCGAGCTCGTCGATCCGTCGGACGCGCTCGTGGTCGTCGAGCGCGTCGTCGTCCCACACCGCGGCCACGCGGTCATCCCAGTCGGTCATCATCGTCCTCCTCGAAAGAGAAGGGGACGGATGCCGCAGCATCCGTCCCCGTCGCATCGATGTGCGACTACTCCTTGTCGGCCGCCTTCTTGCGGGGTGCGGCCTTCTTCTTCGGCTTCTCCTCGGCCTCGATGACGGCGTCGGCGTCGGCCGCGGCATCCGCGATCTCCTGCGCCTCTTCGACGACCTCGTCCTCAGCCTCAGCCTCGGCCTCGTCCTCGACGGCGACGAAGCCGGTCAGGTCCACGGGGTTGCCGTTGGTGTCGACGACGGTGACCTTGCCGAGCGCGACCGCGAGGGCCTTGTTGCGTGCGACCTCGCCGACCATGGCGGGCAGCTGGTTGCCCTCCTGGAGCGCGTTCACGAAGTCCTGGGGCGCCATGCCGTACTGGGCGGCGGACTGCACGAGGTACTGCGTGAGCTCGTCCTGCGAGACCTGCACGTTGACGGTCTCGGCGATCTTGTCGAGCAGCATCTGCGTCTTGAACTGCTTCTCGCTCGCCTCGGCGACCTCGGCGCGGTGCACGTCGTCCTCGAGGCGACCCTCACCGTCGAGGTGGTTGTGCACCTCGTCGTCGATGAGCTGCTGCGGCACGGGGATCTCGACCTGCTCGAGCAGCTGCTCGATGAGCTTGTCGCGGGCAGCCGATCCCTGCGTGAACACCGACTGCTGGCCGACGCGCTCCTTGAGGCTGTCGCGCAGCTCGGCGATGGTGTCGAACTCGCTCGCGATCTGCGCGAAGTCGTCGTCGGCCTCGGGAAGCTCGCGCTCCTTGACGGCCTTGACGACGACGGAGACCTCGGCCTCTTCGCCGGCGTGGTCGCCGCCCACGAGCTTCGAGCGGAACGTGGTGTCCTCGCCGGCGGTGAGCGAGTCGATGGCCTCGTCGATGCCCTCGAGCAGCTCGCCGGAGCCCACCTCGTAGGACACACCCTCGGCGCGGTCGATCTCGGTGCCGTCGATCGAGGCGACCAGGTCCAGCTCGACGAAGTCGCCGGTGGTTGCCGGGCGGTCGACGGTCACGAGCGTGCCGAAGCGGCCGCGGAGGCGGTCGAGCTCCTCGTCGATCGCCGATTCGTCGACCTCGACGGCCTCGACCTCGACGGTCGTGCCCTCGAAGGCGGGGAGGTCGAACTCGGGACGCACGTCCACCTCGACCTGGACCTCGAGGTCGCCCGAGAAGTCCTTCTCGTTCGGCCACTCGGTGACCTCGGCGTTCGGGCGGCCGAGAACGCGCAGCTCGTTGGCCTCGACGGCCTCGCGGTAGAACCCGTCAAGGCCCTCGCTGACGGCGTGCTCGAGCACGGCGACGCGGCCGACGCGCTGATCGATGATCGGCGCGGGGACCTTGCCCTTGCGGAAACCGGGGATCTGCACGTCCTGCGCGATGTGCTCGTAAGCGTGCGCGATGCTCGGCTTGAGCTCCTCGGGCGTGACCGTGATGTGGAGCTTCACCCGGGTGGGGCTGAGCTTCTCGACGGTGCTGTTCACCATGCCTGTTCGTTCTCCTCTATCGGACCGCACGCGGGCGCGGCGGCTGAAGGTCTGGGTTTCGCGGAATCTCTGGCCGTGGAGTCGGGGCGACAGGATTTGAACCTGCGACCTCCCGCTCCCAAAGCGGGCGCTCTACCAAGCTGAGCTACGCCCCGGGCGGGTTCGCACGCACGCGTGCGCCTTTCGGCCCCTGGAAGTCTAGCCGACGCGCTCGGGCGCGCGTGTCGGGTGGGCACTCACGATGCGGTTAGACTGTCGGATGCCGCGGCTCGCCGCTGCGGGGATGTAGCTCAATGGTAGAGCCTCAGTCTTCCAAACTGATGGTGCGGGTTCGATTCCCGTCATCCCCTCCGCAACCCCACTCAGACAACGGGCTCGTTCACCGGGCTTACTAAGCGGGAATAGCCGCGAGTGCCCCTAGGCCGGCGGGCGAACGTCGACGTGCCGCGTTGCGATACTTGTGGTCGTGAGCGAGCGAAGAACGTGGAGTAGTGGCCGACTGTGGGCGCTGTTCGGCGGTTTGTCGATACTCTTCGTCGCTGTCGTGTTCGCCTTCATTCCTGGGTACGGCTGGACGTACGCCGTGTGGTTCGGATGGGTCGCGCCCGTCATGATCACCCTCGCCTTCGTCTCGTTTCAGAGTGGAGATGGCAGCCGCTGAGGGTGCGCCTGCAGCGCACTTCGCGTACGTCACTCGATAGGTGACCCGTGATGTCTGGATACCGCCCCTACCGCCGTCAACCTTCCGACGATCTGCTCAGAGTTGGTCGCGGGTCTTCAGGTGAGATTCGTCCAGCGAACCGCTCCGCGCTCCGCATGGTGGGCGCTGCACGCTGACTCCGCGGTTTTTCAGCAAGGCGACGGCATTCTCCTTCGCACGCTCAGCCGGGCGCTCGGCGCTCACGCCTCCTCACGGCAGAGACGGCAAGCGCGACGAAGCCTGCGATGAGGCACACGGCGTTAGTCGAGAACATCACCAAAATGGGTGTCGAGAACACACCCTCGTTTCGCGCGAGGACCACCACCATCGACAGCAGGCTGACAACAACCACGAACACTGCCCCGGCAAATGAGAGCGGCGGCTGACCCCGTTTGAGGACGAGTCTTACGGTGATGGCAACGAGCAACACTCCGATCACCGCCGCGCACATGACTACCCACACCGCCGATTCGTCGGGAGTAGCGCGAAACCGGCTCGATCTTCCGCCAAGGCTTGCTGGAAACATTGCCACTGACGCGATGGGGATCAGCCAGGAAGCAAGGTTGAACACCGGGTCGCCTCGGAGGATGGGGGGTTTGTGCTTGTCGCGCCATTCTCGTCGGGACAGGGGGGCGTCCTCGTCGGTCACTGCAGATCACGGCCCAGGCAGGGCGAGTGGTCGCCGCTCATCTCCGTCCTGGGCATCCCCTGAGCGTACATTCGGCGTGCCAGATTCGCGCCGCCTTGATGGCATGTCCAGGCTGACGCGGAACTACGCGGAGTCATCAGACTGCTAGACCATGCTTCCAAAACTGATGGTGCGGGTTCGATTCCCGTCATCCCCTCCGCTCCTCCTCGATGCCCCGTCGAGAGCCGCTCAGCGGTACCGTGACGGCATGGCCGCTCACGATCTCACATCCCTGGCCGCCGCTCTCGACGAGCGTGCCCGCACCGACGCGATGAGCGGAGTCCTGTCGCTCGACGTCGACGGCGACATCGTGTTCGCCGAGGCGTACGGTCTCGCCGACCGCGCGCACGGCGTCGCGAACACGGTGGACACCCGATTCGGCATGGCGAGCGCGAGCAAGGCGTACACCGCGCTGGCGATCATGTCTCTCATCGAGGACGGCATCCTGCGACTCGACACCCCGGTGCGGGAGGTGCTCGGCGCCGACCTCCCCTCGATCGACGACGGGGTGACGGTCGAGCATCTGCTGTCGCACACCTCGGGAATCGGCGATTACCTCGACGAGGAGGCCGACTGGGACGTCGACGACTACATCCTCACGGTCCCCGTGCACGAGCTCGCGACCACCGAGGCATTCGTGCGGGCCGTGGACGGGCACGCGCAGAAGTCCGTGCCCGGCGAGCGCTTCACGTACAACAACGGCGGCTACATCGTGCTCGCGATCGTCGCGGAGCGTGCGAGCGGCATCCCGTTCCACGACCTCGTCGGCGAGCGGGTCTTCTCCCCCGCCGGCCTCGACGCCACCGGCTATCCAAGGCTCGACGAGCTCCCCGGCGATGCCGCGCTCGGCTACGTCTACGACGATCCGTCGTCGCTGCGCACGAACGTCCTCCATCTCCCCGTCCGTGGGAACGGCGACGGCGGCGCGTTCACGACCGCGGGCGATCTCAGCCGTCTGTGGCGTGCCCTGGCGGACGGACGCGTACTCCCGACGACGACGGTGACGGAGATGTGGCGTCCCCGTCACGACAGCGAATCCGAGGGACTCCGGTACGGGCTGGGGTTCTGGCTCGATCGCGCAGGACCCGGCATCCTGCTCGAGGGGTACGACGCCGGGGTGTCGATCCGGACCCGATTCGACCCGGTCACCCGCGCGGCCGTGACGGTCGTCTCGAACACGTCCGAGGGAGCGTGGGGCGTCGTTCGGGCATACCGCGACCTCCTCGCGGCATCGGCCGGTTGAGCCTCAGGCGGCGACCGCCGCCCTCTCCGAGGTGATCGCGCGGACGGCATCCCGACCGGCGCGATTGGCTCCCACCGTCGACTGCGACGGCCCGTAGCCGATCAGGAACAGGCGGGGCTCATCGATCGAGCGCCCGTCCGCGACGCGGATGCCGCCCTCCGGGGTGCGCAGGCGGAGCGGCGAGAGGTGATCGAGGGCGGGGCGGAATCCCGTGGCCCACAGGATCACATCGGCCTCGACGAGGGTCCCGTCCGGCATCCGCACGCCGCCCTCTTCGATCGAGGTGAACATCGGATGCCTCACCAGCACGCCGCGCTGCTCGGCCGCGCGAGCCCACGGCGTCCAGTGCATGCCCGTCACCGAGATGACACTCCCCGGCGGAAGTCCGCGTCGCACCCTGTCCTCCACACCGGCGATCGCGGCGACGCGCGCGGGCACGTCGAACGCGGCATCCGACCACTCCGGCTCACGCCGTGTGACCCAGTACGTCTCGGCGACGTGCGAGATCTCATCCAGCAGCTGCACGGCCGAGATCCCGGCGCCGACGATGACCACCCGCATGCCGGCGAACTCGTCGCGCGAGACGTAGTCCGCGACGTGCAGCTGACGGCCGCGAAAGCGCCCCTGCCCGGGATAGCGCGGCCAGAACGGGCGCGACCACGTGCCTGTGGCGTTGATGACGTGCGAGGCGGCCCAGGTCGCGGCATCCGTCTCGACGATCAGCCTCCCCGCGGGATCGTCGTCCTCGCGCCGGACCGACTTCACTCGCACCGGCCGCACCACGCCCAGGGCGAAGCGCTCTTCGTAGGCGGCGAAGTACGCGGGGAGGATGTCGCGGCTCGCGGCCGTCGGATCGGCCGGCGGCACCGGGAAGCCCGGCAGCTCGTGGATGCCGTTCACGGTTCCCATCCGGAGGGACGGCCAGCGGTGCTGCCACGCGCCGCCGGGTCGCTCCTCCGCGTCCAGCACGACGAACGTGGGAGTGTCGCCCGCCCCTCGGCTGACCGGCACGTAGCCGCGCCGCTGCAGGTGGTACGCGGCGGAGAGCCCCGCCTGCCCGGCACCGATCACCACGACGTCGACGGGTACCGGCTGCATGCCGGTGACAACGCCGACCCTGCTGCCCCGATTCCCGTCCACCCACGACGAGTCCTCGGGCGCGGTCAGTTCAGGCTGCGCGTGGACGCGGGGATCACACCCCCGGCGTAGAGCTCGGCGGCGACGTCCTGGAGGGCGGTCAGCGCGACCCGCTGCGGGAGGGGGCCGTACGAGATGCGGGCGACGCCGAGCGCCTCGTACTCCGTCGAGGTGAGCGAGCCGGGCAGACCGATGACGCTCACCTTGCGCTCGCCGATGCCGTCGACGAGCCGGCGCGTGACATCCGCGTCGAGGATGCCGGGCACGAACACGAGGCTCGCGCCCGCATCGAGGTACGCGCGGCCGCGTTCGATCGCGTCGGCGATCGACTCCTCGACGGGACGGCCGCCCGCCCGCACGAACGCGTCGGTGCGGGCGTTCAGGACGAAAGGAACTCCCTCGGCCTGACCGGCCGCGACGATCGCCTCCACCACGGCGACGGATTCCGCCAGCGGCCGCAGCCGGTCCTCGACGTTCGCGCCGACGACGCCCTTGCCGATCGCGCGGCGAATCGTCTCGCCGGCATCGCCGTGGCCGTCATCGAGGTCGGCGGTGACCGGCAGGTCGCCGACCTCCGCCACGATGCGCCCGACCATGTCGAGCATCGTCTCGATGGGGATCTTCCCGTCGGCGTAGCCGTACGTGGCGGCGATCGAGTGGCCGGCGGTCGCGATGGCGCGCGTCTCGGGGAGGGCGGCGATCGTCCGCGCCGAGACGGCGTCCCACACGTTGACCACGCGAAGGATCTCGGGAGCGGCGTGCAGCCGCTCGAGGGACTGGGCTTTGTCGACCTGTGTGCTCATGCCCCCACGCTAACGGGACCGCGTGGCCCGGGGGCCGTCAGTCCACGATCCCGTCCAGATACCACCAGCGGCCGCTCTGCCGGCGGAAGCGGCTCCGCTCGTGCAGCTCGCCCCGCTCGCGGCCGTGGCGCCAGCGGGCGCGGAACTCGACCACCCCGCGGGTGTCGTCCACGCCTCCGGCCTCCGCGTCGATCACCTCAAGCGCCGTCCACCGCTGAGCCGGATCGAGGTCGAGCACGTCGGGGCGCGTGCCGGGGTGCCAGGTCTCCCGGAGGTAGCGCGCGTCGCCGACGACGAAGGCCGTGTAGCGCGAGCGCATGAGGCGTTCGGCGGTGGGCGCCGGCGTTCCGCGCAGGAGCGGGGCGCAGCATCCGCCGAATCGCTCGCCGGAGCCGCAGGGGCACGGCGCGTCGTCCGCGGGCCGGGGAAACCGCGCATCCGGCGTCTGCGCTGCGGCCGCGCCGAAGGACACGTCAGGCTCCCGCCCGCGCGGCGCAGTGCACGCACCGGGTCGCCGTGGGTCTCGCGACGAGGCGGGCGATCGGGATGCTGCGCCCGCAGTCCGCGCAGAGCCCGTCGTCGCCCGCTTCCCGCCGCGCGATGGCCGCATCGATCTCGGCCAGCTCGCGGGCTGCGTCTTCGCGCAGTCCCTCCAGCCGTGCCCACTCGCTCGAGAGGGTCACGCCTTCGGGGTCGTGCTCGTCGTCGGCGTTGTCTGCGCCGCGGTCGGCGCGCAGCTGCGCGATGGCGCGTTCCAGCCCCTCGGCGCGACCCTGCGACGCGGTGCGCAGCGCGGCGAGCAGGGCATCCCGGTCATCGGGAGCGGCGGGCGTCTGCGGCAGGGACATGGCCTCTCGAGCGTACGGCGTCGAGGCGGCGCAAAGGCGGGAGACAGACCACTCCCAGGTCGCAGTGGGACCCTGGATGAGTCTCCGCGGTCGGAAACCCCGACCGGTCCGCGGACACCGCGACGGTGACGCTCAGCGGGTCCCCTCCTCGTGCCTGTCCCCCAGGGCACGAGGGGCGGCCTCATCGAGTCGCCCAGAGCCGGCGGTCACGGCCCCCCACGCGATCGCCGGCTCCCTCACCGTCGCGAACCGCCGCACCCAGCGGACGGCGGCGCGCGCAGGCACCCCGACCGCGAGCGCGACGAAGCCTTGGATCGATCGATCCTGGCGCCCGAGCACCGACTTGCGCTCCCACACGTCGCGCAGCACCCCGCCCCGGCGGGCGAGCGGGGCGCGCGGCGTGAGGAGTCCGGCGGCGCGGGCGTCGATCAGCCGTGCGGCCCGCACGGTCCAGTCGTCCTCCGCCGGGTCGTGGAAGTAGTTGTCGTCGAGCCACTCCGGCTCGGGGTGCCGGAAGCGGCGGGCGACGACGTCCGCTTCACCGGCGAGCAGCCCGGCGTCGGCGAGCACCTCGTTGATGAGCTCGGGTCCCACTCCGAACGTGTCGAGCGCGATCACGGGGATGCCGCGTCCCACGGCCTCGATCGCCGCAGTGGAACTCACGGTGACGAGCCCTTCGGCCGTCGCCAGCGCGTGCGCCATCGAGGCCGTCGACACGACGAGATTCGGCGGCAGCTCCCCGAGCGTCGCGAGCAGATCGGGGTAGCTGTCCTGCTCGGCGTGCGTCTGCTGCTCACCCGCCGCCGCTCGCAGCTTCACGACCACCCGTCGTGCGGGATCGGCGAGTGCGGCGCGGCGCAGGACCTCCGCGACCCGCAGCCGGTCGGCGCGCTCGGCCGGCACCTTCGCCTGCGCCGCGAAGACCAGGTCGGTGCCGCGCGGGCCGGCGACGACGCCGTTCCGCGCGAACGGGAGGCTCGCCAGTCCGAAGCGCTGCGGCATCCGCTTCTCCCGCGCCAGCGCGGCGAAGTCGCGGCACTCCCGGCGAGAGTGCAGCACGAACAGGTCGCACTGCGTGCGGTACGCGATCGCCTTGCGGGTCGCGGGGATCGAGATGCCCGGCAGTCCCGTCACCATCACCGGCCGCGGAGCCATGTCGGCGATCTCCCGCGCGAGCACGCGCACGAGCGGACCGCGGCCGGCGAGAAGCACGACATCGGCACCCATGCGACGCAGTGTCGGGACGAGCTGCTCCCACGTGACCCGCGTCACCCGGTCGGCCGGCAGTCCGCTGCCCACCAGCGCCGTGGCGAGCTGCGCGTCGGAGACGACGAGCGGCGTCTCGAGCACGAGGAGCGAGGCATCCCACTCCCCCTCCAGCGCACCCACCAGCGCCGCCGCCCACTTCACGTAGGAGTCGGTGTCGGCGACGGCGACGATGCGCCGCGCTCGGCTCACGCGGGAACGCGGCGCAGCTTCGCCATCGGGGCGAGCTCGCCGGGGTAGACGCGCTTGACCCCGTCACCCAGCGCCTCCTCGATCACACGGATGTCGCGCACGAGGTGCTGCAGCCCGGTCGGCTCGAGGGAGGCGGCGTGGTCCGACCCCCACATCGTGCGGTCCAGGGTGATGTGCCGTTCGATCGCGACGGCGCCGAGGGCGATGGCTGCGAGCGAGATCTGCAGACCGCGCTCGTGGCCCGAGTACCCGACCGGCACACCGGGATAGCGGTCGCGCAGGGCCGGGATCATGCGGAGGTTGGCCTCGGCCGGCTCCATCGGGTATGTCGAGGTGGCGTGCATGAGGAGCAGGTGCTCGGTGCCGAGCACGCCGATCGCGGCGTCGATCTGCTCGATGGTCGACATCCCGGTCGAGAGGATCACCGTCCTGCCGGTGTCGCGCAGCGCGCGGAGCAGACCGTGGTCGGTGAGCGACGCCGACGCGACCTTGTGCGCGGTGACACCGAGATCCTCCAGGAAGGCGACACTCGGCTCGTCCCACGGCGAAGCGAACCACTCCAGTCCGCGCAGCAGGGCGTGGTCGGAGATCTCGATGTACTCGTCCCTGTCGAATTCGACGCGGCGACGGTAGTCGAGGTAGGTCATCGTGCCCCACGGCGTCTCGCGCGGGATGTCGCGCATGTGCTCGGGGGTCGCGAGCTCGGGCGTGCGCTTCTGGAACTTCACCGCGTCGGCGCCGGCATCCGCGGCGACGTCGATGAGCTGCTTCGCGAGCTCGACGTCGCCGTTGTGGTTGAGGCCGATCTCGGCGATGACGTAGGCGGGACGTCCGCCTCCGATGACACGGGAGCCGATGGTGACGGTCATGCTTTCTCCTGGGGTGTGGCGAGGGGTGGAGCGGATGCCGCCGCGCGGCCCGCGAGCACGCGCTCGGCGAGGTCGCGCACGGCGCCGGCACCGCCGGGTCGGTCGAGCACCACGCGCGCGGCGGCGAGGATGAGCGGATGGGCGTCGGGAACGGCCACCGGCCATCCGACGAGCTCGAGGCAGGCGAGGTCGTTGACGTCGTTGCCGAGGTAGGCGATGCGCGACAGCGGGATGCCGCGCCCGGCCGCCCACGCGCGCAGCGCCTCGCCCTTGTCGGACTGGCCCTGCACGACGTCGACGCGCAGCTTGTCGGCGCGCGCGGTGACGACGGGGTTCACCTCGCTCGAGAGGATCAGGACGGGGATGCCGGCGGCGCGGAGCAGCGCGACCCCCATGCCGTCGGACCGGCTCACCGTCACCGTCTCGGTGCCGTCCTGCGAGACCTGCACGGAGTCGTCGGTGTGCACGCCGTCGAAGTCGGTGACGACCGCGTCCACGATGATCGGCGCGGCGACGTCGATGAGAGGCGCCATCGCCCGCGCGATCTGCAGCTCGCCCTCGGTGTCGATCTCGATCGCCGTTCGCTCGGGGACCTCGGCGATCCCGACGCTGCCGAAGAAGCGGTGCTGCGTCGCGCGGAACCCGGCGGCGCGCAGAACGTAGAACCCGCCGGTCTCGAGGAAGTGAGGGTCGCGGTCCTGGCGCCGCGGTCGCACGTTCGCGTCATGGTTCACGGCCTCCGCCGCGCACGCCGGCGAGCGCGCCCACAGGAACCCGTAGGTCTCGACGGCCGAGAACACGCTGTCGCGACGGCGGGAGCGCACGAGCTGCACGGCGTCTTCGAGAGCCGGGACGTCGATGAACGGGGAGGTCGCCTGCAGGAACGCGACGACGCCGACGTCGATCCTGCGCCCCTCGAGGACGTCGAGGGCGTGCAGGAGCGCGCTCTCGGAGCTCGCCGTGTCGCCCGAGAGCTCCGCCGGACGGACCACGACCTCTGCGCCCCATTCCTCGGCGACGGCGGCGATGTCGGCATCGTCGGTGGTGACGACGACCCGGTCGATCGACGGGCACCGCCGAGCGGCGTCGATCGCGCGCGCCACGAGCGGGATGCCCCCGACCCGGCGCAGGTTCTTGCGGAGGACGCCCTGGGAACCCCCTCGGGCGGGGATGATGGCGACGACTTCGCTCATGCTGCGGCCTCCGTCGCCGCGGCATCCCGTCCGACCCGCAGGGCGGAGCCGGTGCCGGCCAGCACGAGCGGCAGGGTCGTCGTCGTGCTGGAGGCGAGGGTTCGGATGTCGAGAGGCCCGGCGGCCCCCGCGAGCACGAGCTCGACCGGCAGCTCGGTCTGCCGGATCGTCACACCGGCGATGGCCGCCACGGCTGCGAGCTGCTCGCGCGGCTCTCGCCGGTGCGGGAGGTAGACCGCGGGGCAGGAGCCGGCGGCGTCCGTCACCCAGGCCAGGTAGTCCGACAGGGCCAGGCGGCCGTCGACGGGCAGCGCGCTGCCGAGCAGCACGCGTCGACCCAGCTCCGGGGCTGCCGGTGCCGTCGCGCGCGTCCACTCGAACCGATGCCGGCGGACCGTGAATCCGCGGTCGCTCAGCGCGTCGATGCGGTCGTCGCCGAGATCGAACGCGGTGAAGAACTCGGCCCGTCCGGCTGCGGCGCGGCGCAGCACGGTCTCGTGGGCGAACGGTGCCAGCTGCGTCGTGAGACCTCGCTCGGCGACTCCGGGCCGGGCGTACGGACGCCGTCCCAGCAGCGCATCGGCGTAGGCGATCGCATGCGCGCCGTCATCGAGGAACGTCACGCGGTGCGGCCGCAGGACGGATGCCGCCAGCCGGAACTGTCCGGAGAAGCCGTCGCCGACGAGCCAGTGGCCGTGGCGGGCGAGGAGCGAGAACGGCACGCCGAGGTAGGGCTCGAGATCGCGGAAGCGCGCTCCGCGCGCGAGCAGCGCGTCGGCGGTCGCGGACATCTGCGCGGTGAGGCGGCCGGCCACCGGCACGGTGACGCGGTGGGCCGCGGCCCACTCCGCCGCCCCGACCAGCTGGAGCGGGGATTCGACCCACGCGATCACGTCGTTCCGGGCCATGTCACCTCCTGCTGCTGCCACTGACTCCCCACGGTGGGCCGCGACGGTGAACGCGGTGCCGCACGGCGGTCGTACGGGATGCGACGGGGAGGTGAACGGCCGGTGGCACGCCGCCCGCTCCGGCCGACGCGGCCGTGGACTCGGGAGTGGCGCCACGGCGACGCGCACGGCAGGGTGGGCACATGACACGCGTCACCGCCGACATCGCCGTCTCCGCCGACGGGTACTCCGCCGGCCCCGACCAGAGCGAGGCGCACCCGCTCGGGGTCTTCGCCGAAGACGCCCTGCACGGCTGGATGTTCCAGCATCCCGACGAGAACCGCGCCGAACTGGACGCGATCCTCGAGGCACGCGCGTATGTGATGGGTCGCAACATGTTCGGGCCGATCCGCGGCGAATGGACCGGGGACTGGCGCGGATGGTGGGGTCCCGAGCCGCCGTACCACGGCCCGGTGTTCGTGCTCACGAACCATCCGCGGGAGCCCCTCGAGATGGCGGGCGGCACGACCTTCTTCTTCGTCAGCGACGGTGCCGAGTCGGCGCTGGCCCAGGCGCGTGCGGCCGCGGGCGACGGCAGCGTCTCGATCGCGGGCGGAGCGAGCACGCTGAACCAGTTCCTCGCGGGCGGCCACATCGACGAGCTGCGGCTGCACATCGCACCCGTCACGCTCGGCCTGGGCGGACGCACCGACGTCGTGCGCCTGTTCGACGACGTTCCGCCACTGAACCTCGATCCGGTGAGCGTGCGCTCGACGCCGCACGTGACCCACATCACCTACCGACTGCGCTGACGGGGTCGGAGGCGCGTGCCAGGATGAAGCGCGTGACCGACCGCCTCATGCTGCTCGACTCCGCCAGCCTGTACTTCCGCGCGTTCTACGGCGTGCCCGACACCGTCCGGGCGCCCGACGGAACTCCGGTCAACGCCGTCCGCGGATTCCTCGACATCATCTCGAGGCTCGTGACGACGTACCGGCCCACGCACCTGATCGCGTGCTGGGACGACGACTGGCGGCCGCAGTGGCGCGTCGACCTCATCCCGACCTACAAGACCCACCGCGTCGCCGAAGTCGTCGCGGTCGGTCCCGACGTCGAAGTGGTGCCGGATCCGCTCGAGGTGCAGGTTCCGGTGATCCGCGAGGTGCTGGGCGCGCTCGGCATCGTGATCGTCGGGCAGGCCGCGCACGAGGCCGACGACGTGATCGGCACTTTCGCCACGATCGCCGACCTCCCGGTCGACATCGTGACCGGCGACCGCGACCTGTTCCAGCTCGTCGACGACGCGCGCGACGTGCGCGTGATCTACACGGCTCGCGGCATGAGCAACCTCGAGATCGTCACCGACGCGACCGTCGTGACGAAGTACGGCGTGCTCCCCTCGCAGTACGCCGACTTCGCGACCCTGCGCGGCGACTCGTCCGACGGGCTCCCCGGTGTAGCGGGCATCGGCGAAAAGACCGCTGCCGGCCTGCTCGCGGCCCATGGCGACCTCGCGGGCATCCTCGCGGCTGCCGAGACCGGGGAGGGCATGTCGGCCGGCGTGCGGGCCAAGCTCGATGCCGGTCGCGCCTACCTCGCCGTCGCGCCGACGGTCGTCGAGGTCGTGCGCGACCTCCCCGTTCCCGACGTCGACTCGCGTCTGCGCCCGCTCGACGAGCGTCAGAGGGCGGATGCCTCGTCCCTCGCCGATCGGTGGGCACTCGGCACCGCGATGACGAGGATCATCGAGACGCTCGACCGGGTGGACGAGGACTGACCTCGGCGGCGACGTACTCCCGTGGGAGTATGCGCGGCCGCTCCCCCGGTCAGACGCCTCCCAGCGATGCTCGGCGTACGATCGGGGCCATGCGGGACCGGACGTGGGACGAGAGCGCGCCGCGCTTCCGTCCGCCGCCCGGAGTGACGCTGTACGTTCCCGTCGTCGTCGCGCTGCTCATCCAGGTCCCCGGCACGATCGCCGTCTCGTGGTGGACCCGCGCGCCGATGCCCGCTGCGGCGATCAGCGTCGCGCTCGCCGCGGCATCCGCTCTCGCACTTCTCGCGGCGCGGCGCTGGCCCGGCCCGACCGTCGCGGTCGTGGCCGCGCTCACCACCGCCGACCTGCTGGTCGCGCCCGAGGCCGGACCGTCCGCCGTCGCGCTGGCGTTCGCGATCGTCGGCGCCGTCGTGCGCGGCGCCCGGGTCTGGGCTCTCGTCGCGGTCGGGGTCGGATGGGTCGTCGCGATCCTCGCCGCCGGCGCGTTGGGCATGTCGTGGCCGCCCTTCCGGATCGCGCTCGCCACTGTCGGACTCGCACTCTGCTTCGCGATCGGCGAGGGCGCCCGCGCGCGGCTGGTGCACGCCGCCGAACGTCGAGTCCAGTTGGCGGAGCGGCGGCGGACGGCCGAGCAGGAGGAGCGCACGCGCATCGCACGGGAGCTGCACGACGTGCTCGCGCACTCGCTCAGCCAGATCGCCGTGCAATCGGGCGTGGGGCTGCACCTGTTCGATCGCGAGCCCGAGCGCGCGCGAGAGGCCCTGACGAACATCCGGGCACTGAGCGCCACCGGCCTCGACGAGGTGCGCGGTGTGCTCTCCTTCCTCCGCGGCGACGAGAGCGGAGCCCCGGCGACCGCCCCGCTCACCCCGCAGCCGCAGCTGGCACAGCTCCCCGCGCTGGTCGAGGCGCGATCGGGCCTCGGCCTCGCGGTGACGCTCGAGGACCGCCTGGGCGGCGACGCGCCGTCCAGCGCCGTTCAGACCGCGGCGTATCGCATCGCGCAGGAAGCCCTCACCAACGTCGTGCGGCACTCCGCGGCATCCCGCGCGGTCGTGACGGTCGAGAGATCGGACGACGAGCTGGTCCTGACGGTCGTCGACGACGGGAGCGGGATCCGCCCCGACACCGTCGAGCGCGGCGGGCTGCGGGGCATGCGCGAGCGGGCGGAGCTCGCCGACGGCACCCTCGAGGTGGACGGCGCGGCTCGCGGCACGACCGTCGTCGCGCGCCTGCCGTGGCGGGTGGCGACGTGATCCGCGTCGCGCTGGCCGACGACCACCAGCTCGTGCGGGCGGGGTTCCGGGCACTGCTGGACTCGGAGCCCGACATCGAGGTGGTCGTGGAGGCCTCGGGCGGCCAGGAGCTCCTCGCACGCCTCCGCGAGACTCCTGTCGACGTCGCGCTCGTCGACATCCGCATGCCCGACGGCGACGGGCTGTGGGCGACGGAGCAGATCACATCCGACCCGGATCTCGCCGCAGTGCACGTCGTGATCGTGACCACGTTCGAGCTGGACGAGTACGTCTCACGGGCGATCCTCGCCGGCGCCGGCGGGTTCCTCGTGAAGGACACCGAGCCGGCCGACCTCATCCGCGCGGTGCGGGCCGTCGCCGACGGGGACGCCCTGCTCTCGCCGAGCGTCACCCGCCGTCTCCTCGATCGGGCGGCGACCGGACTCCGCGAGGCGCCCGACGCCGCATTGCTGGACGCGCTCACCGAGCGCGAGGCCGACGTGCTGCGCCTGGTCGCCGAAGGGCTCACCAACGACGAGATCGGCGCGCGCCTGCACGTGTCGCCGCTCACGGCCAAGACCCACGTGTCGCGCATCATGCAGAAGCTCCATGCCCGCGATCGTGTGCGGCTGGTCGTCCTGGCGTACGAGTCCGGCATCACGACCCCCGGCTGGCGCTGACCGCTGCGCCGGCATACTCCCCAGGGAGCACGCGAGATCACTCCTGCGGGCAGATCCGCGGATGCCGCTCCCGGCGTTGACTCGAGGCATCCGGTCGCCGCGCGGCGACCTCGACCGAGAGGCAGATCATGTCCGCAACGCTCGCCACCGCACTCGTGGCAACTCACTTCGCCGGCCCGTGGGGCTTCGGCTGGTGGTTCCTCATCCCGCTGTTCTGGATCCTCCTCTTCGTGGTGATCTTCGCGATCTTCGGGCGCCGCTGGCGCCGCGCGGCCGCCGAGAACGGGTATGGCCCGTACGGCCGCCGCAGTCCGGCCCGGCAGGCTGAGACGACGCTCGCGGAGCGCTTCGCGAAGGGAGACATCGACGAGACCGAGTACCGCGCCCGTCTGGAGGTCCTCCGGGCGAACGCCGCCGGCTGAGCCTGCCCTTTCGCAGGAGATCGCCGCTTCGCCGGGTATCGGCATCCCGATTCACCCGGCGAAGCGGCGAATCCCTGCGAACGGGCGCGAGATCAGCGCGTCGCGGGCGGATGCCGCGACCGTGGCCAGTAGCGCCGCGCAGTACACGACCGCGAGCACCAGCATGACGGCGAGCGCCGCCTCCCAGCCGCCGGTGATCTCGCGGAGCGCACCCATGAGCGGTGCGCCGAGCGCTCCGATCGCGTAGCCGCCGCCCTGGATGAGCGCCGACATCCCGGCTGCCTCGGCATCGCTGCGTGCGACCGCGACGAGCGCGGAGAAGATCACCACGAAGCCGCCTGCGTGACCGATCGCGCCGACGGCGAGCCACACCCACAGCAGCGCCGGAGCGAACACGAGACCAGCCGTGACGGTGAGCCACGACGCGCAGATCACGAGGGGCGTGACGATGCGCGGCGTGAAGCGCAGCATCACCGGCACGAGGAACGCCCCGAGGATGCCGACGCCTTGATAGATCGACGCCATCGCGCCCGCCGCCGACGCACCGAGCCCGAGCTCGTCGGCGGCGAACGTGGGCAGCCACGTCGACAGCGCATAGTAGATGAGGCATTGGAGACCGAACGCGGCGAGCAGAAGCCACACCACGGGTCTGCGGAGGAACGAGCGCTCGCGCGCGACGACGGGGAGCGGTCCGGTCAGGACCTCGGGGTCGACGTCCCTCGTACCGGATGCCGCGGTCGGCGCCGCGCCGGAGAACCGGTCGGCGCGAAGGCCCGCCGAGCGGGCGCGGCGAAGCTGCACACCCCATACCGCGATTCCCGCCACCGTGATCGCCGACCAGGTCAGCAGCGCCGCCGGCCAGCCGATCCATGCCGCCAGCGGAGCCGTCAGCAGCGACGTGAGCAGCGACCCCGCGTTGAGCATCGCGGCGTAGGCCGCCGTGACGAGCGCCACGCGGTCGGGTGGCACGTCGCGCCGGATGATCACGGGGATCACCACGTTGCCGATGGTGATGGATGCTCCGATCACGACCATGCCCGCGAGCATCCAGCCGAACCCTGGCAGCGCGCGGACGAACGTGCCCAGAAGCACGCCGCACAACGAGACGAGGAGCGCCAGTTCCGCGCCGGCACGGCGGATCACGAGCGCCGCGACCGGGGTCAGGAGCGCGAACATCAGCACCGGGGCCGTGGTGAGCAGACCCGCGGTGGCCGACCCGATGCCGAGATCGGACTCGATCTCGGCGAGCACCGGCGTCGGCGAGACGATCGGGCCGCGCAGGCTCAGCGCGGCGGTCATGACCCCCGCGATCACCAGCCAGGGAAGCGCCGATCTCGCAGTTCTGGCGGAGTCGGCGGGCACCGGTCGAGTCTACGGCGCGCCCCCGCGCCGACCCTGGGCAGCAAGGATGCCGGGAGCGAAGCTCAGCGCGAGCGCCGCGTCCATTCGCGCAGCCGCTCCAGCGGCCACGTCGTGACGATCCGCTCGGCGGGAACACCGATGCGCTCGGCGCGTTCCGCGCCGTGATCGATGAGCGACAGCTGCCCCGGCGCGTGGGCGTCGGAGTCGATCGAGAAGAGGCATCCGATCTGCAGGGCCATCGCCATGAGGTCGTCGGGGGGATCCTGCCGTTCGGGGCGCGAGTTGATCTCCACAGCGACGCCGTGCTCGGCGCAGGCCTCGAAGACCGCCCGGGCGTCGAACGTCGATTGCGGGCGTGTGCCGCGCGATCCTTCCACGAGGCGCCCGGTGACATGGCCCAGCACATCGACGTGAGGGTTGGATGCCGCCTTCACCAGCCGCCGGGTCATCGGCCCCCGCTCCATGCGCAGCTTCGAGTGAGCCGAGGCGACGACGATGTCGAGTTCGTCGAGGAGCTCCGGCTCCTGATCGAGCTCGCCGTGATCGAGGATGTCGACCTCGATCCCCGACAGCAGCGTGAACCCGTCGCCGCTCATCTTCGCGACGACGCCGAGCTGGGTGCGCAGACGTTCGGGAGACAAGCCGTTCGCGACCCGGAGCCGTGGCGAGTGATCGGTGAGCGCGAGGTACTCGTGCCCGAGCGCCCGCGCGGCATCGACCATCAGATCGATCGACGTGAGACCGTCCGACCATTCGCTGTGCGAGTGCAGGTCTCCGCGCAGCAGTCCGCGCAGATTCGAGGCCACCTGCACGCCGGCCCGCTCCCGCAGATCCGCGAGATAGCCGGGGACCTCCCCCGCGAGGGCCTCCTGGATGACGGCGAAGGTCGAGTCTCCGACGCCCTTCCGGCGGCGGAGGGATGCGGCATCCCGCAGCTGCTCGTCGGTCAGTCCTTCGATCGCATCTGCCGCAGCACGGAACGCCTTCGACTTGTAGCGTGACGATCGCTCGCGCTCGAGGAGGGTGGCGATCTCGGTGAGGGCGTCGTGCGGATTCATGCCCGACGCCCCGTGGCAGCCGCGCTCACGCGCCCGACGTCACCCCTGCGCGCCGGACGATGACCGGCACGCTCGCCAGGCGATGGATCGCCCAGCCGAAGAGGATCGCGAGCACGCCCATGCCCGCGGCGAACAGCGCCACCCCGTAGGCGACGATCGACGTGAACAGCGACGCGCGCAGGAACGAGGCCTGCATCACGGTCGCGCGCACCGGGTCGTCCTGCGGCAGCTCGGCGTAGGTCTTGCCACCGGATGCCTCGAGCGCGTGGTGGTTGATGATGTCGGCCTGCACGTAGGCGGTGACGGGCCCCGTGACCTGCTGGCCCTGGAAGGCCATGGCGTCATCGGGGATCGTGATGTTCTCGGCGGTGAGCTGCGACGTCACGCCGATCCAGGCGACGATGCCGACCACGATGAGCAGGACGCCGCCGATGATGCCGAGGATCCCGACGGCCTTCACCACCCCGACCTTCTTCGAGGGCGTTTCGATGACGTCGGCGGTGGTCTCGGTGACTTCCTGGCTCATGTCGTCCTCCTGGCACGTGGGCGGTTGTCGCCACGCTAGCGTCGCGACACGACCCCGCGGAAGCCCCCTCGCCGTGGATGATCCGACGTCAGGACGCGAGCTCGCGCGTGACCTCGACCCACCGATCGAGCGTCGTCGTCGCCGCGCCCGAATCGATCGCTTCGGCGGCGACGTCGCGCGCCTCGGCGAGGCGCTCGAGAATCGGCCGCTGCACCTGGGCCGCGTCCTGGAACAGTCGGTAGGCGACGAGACCGGCCGCCGCGTTGAGGAGCACGATGTCGCGCACCGGTCCCTCCTCGCCCGCGAGCACGCGACGGACCACCGCCGCGTTGTGCGCCGGATCACCGCCGAGCAGATCGTTGATGTCGGCGAGCGGGATGCCCAGATCGCGCGGATCGAGATCGTGCTCATGGATGTCGCCGCGGCTGACCTCCCAGAGCCTGCTGTGTCCGGTCGTCGTCAGCTCGTCGAGCCCGTCGTCGCCGCGGAACACGAGCGCGGTCGCGCCGCGCGTGCGGAAGACCCCGGTGATGAGCGGGACGCGGTCCAGGTGCGCCACACCCACCGCGTTCGCCTCGGCGCGCGCAGGGTTGCACAGGGGTCCGAGGAAGTTGAACACCGTGGGAACTCCGAGCTCGCTCCGCGTCGGACCGGCGTGTCGGAAGCCGGGATGGAACGCCGCGGCGAACGCGAACGTGATCCCCGCCTTCGGCAGCGCTGCGGCGACCGCCTCAGGGGGCAGTGTCAGGTCCACCCCGAGTGCCGCCAGGACGTCCGACGAACCCGACGACGAGCTCGCCGCCTTGTTCCCGTGCTTGACGACGGGGACTCCGGATGCCGCGGCCACCAGCGCCGACATGGTGGAGACGTTCACCGTGCCGAAGCGATCGCCGCCGGTCCCGACGATGTCGAGGACGGCCGGGTCCACGCGCAGCGGCAGTGCCGCCTCGAGGATCGCGTCGCGGAAGCCGACGATCTCGTCCACCGTCTCGCCCTTTGCCCGCAACGCGACGAGGAATCCTCCCAGCTGGGAGGGCGTCGCCGACCCCGACATGATCTGCCGCATCGCCCACGTCGACTCCGAGACGCTGAGATCGCGCCGCTCCAGCAGTGTTGTGAGGATGCCCGGCCAGGTGTACAGCTCCGCCATAACGCAGAAGCCTAGCCGCGGGCGGGAATCGGAACCGTTTCGTGACACGGCATCCCGCAACGGGCGGTTCTGCGTCTTCACCACGCGTTCACGGGAGACTCGCGGGTGATTCTTAGGCTTGCCTAAGTTCGAGTCGAGTCAAAGACATGCCTTCCGATGCGAAACTCGGGCCTCCGAATCGGCCATAATGGGGAGCGTGACGACCTCCTCAGCGACCTACGCGCAGGCCATGCGGTCCGTCAAGCGGCCGGATCCGGTCGCCGTCGGCACCATCGTGTGGCTGGGCAGCGAGGTGATGTTCTTCGCGGGCCTGTTCGCGATCTACTTCACCCTGCGCAGCACCTCCCCCGATCTCTGGGCGCAAGAGACGCAGCTGCTCAACATCCCCTACGCGACCGTGAACACGATCATCCTCGTGCTCTCGTCGGTCACGTGCCAGATGGGCGTGTTCGCGGCCGAGCGCTTCCAGCCCTACTCCACGCGCAAGCGCGGGTGGCTCGGCTGGGGCATGGTCGAGTGGTTCTGGCTCACCTTCGCGCTGGGCGCGATCTTCGTGTCGGGCCAGGTCTGGGAGTACGCGCAGCTCGTCGCCGAGGGAATGCCCATCAGCGCGAACTCGTACGCCTCCGCCTTCTACCTGACGACCGGCTTCCACGCCCTCCACGTCACGGGCGGCCTCATCGCGTTCCTCCTCGTGATCGGTCGCGCCTACGCCGTCAAGAACTTCGGGCGCAAAGAGATGACGTCCTCGATCGTCGTGTCGTACTACTGGCACTTCGTCGACGTCGTCTGGATCGCCCTGTTCCTCGTCATCTACTTCCTGAAATAAGAGCGGAGCTGATTCCCGACATGGCACGTGAGACCCCGCGCCGCTCGAAAGGCCGCCGTAGCCCCTGGGCCGCCGCAGCGCTCATCGGCATCGGCCTCCTGATCACCGGTGGCGTGTACGCCGGTGCAACCGCGGCTGTCGCCGCCACCAGCACCGAGTCGACGGTCGTCAGCGCCTCGACCGTCGAGGACGGCGAGAAGCTCTTCCAGGCGAACTGCGCCACCTGTCACGGCCTCGACGTGCAGGGCACCGACGACGGCCCGTCGCTCTACGGCGTCGGCGAGCTCGCGGTGCACTTCCAGATGAGCACCGGTCGCATGCCGCTGCAGATGCAGGGACCGCAGGCACCGCAGAAGCCCGCCCAGTTCACCGACGAGCAGATCGCGGCGATCGGCGCCTACATCCAGAGCATCGCGCCCGGGCCCACCTTCCCCGACCCCGAGGTTCTCGACGGCGAAGGCAACGCCGGCGAGGGCGGCGAGCTGTTCCGCATCAACTGCGCGATGTGCCACAACGTGGCCGGCGCCGGCGGTGCGCTCACCGAGGGCAAGTACGCTCCGGCGCTCTACCAGACCTCGCCCCTCAACATGTACGCGGCCATGGTCACGGGTCCGCAGAACATGCCGGTCTTCAACGACATGACGCTGACGACCGAGGAGAAGCGCGACATCATCAGCTACCTGCTCTTCCTGCAGGACACCACGTCGCCCGGTGGCTTCACCCTGGGCTCGCTCGGCCCCGTCTCCGAGGGCCTCTTCATCTGGATCTTCGGCATCGGTTCGCTGATCGCCGTCACCGTGTGGATCACGGCGAAATCCAACTGAACCCACTGACACGCAAGAACTGACGAGGAGCAGCATGGCACACGAGGACGACCCGCTCGAGCACGAGAGGGCTTCCTGGAAGCCCTCCCCCGGGCTCGCCGTGGCGGTCACCGACCCGGTGCAGCATCCGGAGCTCCCGCCGCATCGCGAGCGGATCACCGACCAGGACCCGGCCGCCATGCAGCGTGCCGTGCGAACGGTCTACACGCTCTTCTACGTCTCGGTCGCGGGCAGCATCTGGGCGGTCGCCGCCTACATGCTGTTCCCGATCGAGAGCGGCCGGATGATCGACATCCGCAACAACAACCTCTTCATCGGCCTCGGCATCGCCCTCGCCCTGCTCGCGATCGGCATCGGCGCGATCCACTGGTCCAAGGCGATCATGTCCGACAAGGAGTTCGTCGAGCCCCGGCACGCGACCCGCGGACGCGACACGACGCGCGAGGCGGCGATCCAGGCCTTCGCCGACGCGAACGAGGAGTCCGGCTTCGGGCGCCGCACGATGATCCGCAACTCGCTGATCGCGGCGATCGTCGCCTCGGTCGCCCCGGCCATCGTCCTCTTCCGCGGGCTCGCGCCCGAGAACACGCCGGATCACCCCAACGGGGGCGACCCGGTGTACCTCCTGAGCCACACCATGTGGAAGGAGGGCACGCGCCTGGCGCACGACCCGAGCGGCGAGCCGATCCGCGCCGCCGACGTCACCCTCGGCTCTGCCGTGCACGTGATCCCCGCAGACCTCGCCGACATCCCGCACAGCGACGGCTACCTCGAGCAGAAGGCCAAGGCCATCGTGCTCCTCATGCGCCTGCTCCCCGAGCAGCTGACCGAGGCGCCCGACAAGGCCGACTGGTCGTACGACGGCATCGTGGCGTACTCCAAGGTCTGCACGCACGTCGGCTGCCCGGTGGCCCTGTACGAGCAGCAGACGCACCACCTGCTCTGCCCCTGCCACCAGTCGCAGTTCGACGTCACGGATGCCGCGAAGGTCATCTTCGGGCCTGCCGCGCGTCCGCTGCCGCAGCTGCCGATCACCGTTGACGACGAGGGTTACCTGATCGCGCGCAGCGACTTCACCGAACCCGTCGGCCCGAGCTTCTGGGAGCGTCACTGACCATGACCACCACCCATCCCGTCGAGAACCTGACGCAGGAGCCGGCGTCGTATGCGGGGCCCGTGGCTCCCGCGCCCCGCGACAAGCCGCTCGGCGGTCGCTTCGTCGGCGCCGCGTCGAATTACATCGACGAGCGCACGAGCCTGTCCGGCTTCGTCAAGGAACTCGGTCGCAAGATCTTCCCCGACCACTGGTCCTTCATGCTCGGCGAGATCGCTCTGTGGAGCTTCGTCGTCGTGCTCCTCACGGGCACGTTCCTGACGTTCTTCTTCCAGGCGTCGATGGTCGAGACCCACTACCACGGTGCCTACCTCCCGATGCGCGGCATCGAGATGTCGGCGGCGATGGCCTCGACGCTCGAGATCTCGTTCGACCTGCGCGGTGGTCTGCTGGTGCGTCAGATGCACCACTGGGCGGCTCTCGTGTTCGTTGCGGGCATCGGCGTCCACATGCTGCGCGTCTTCTTCACCGGAGCGTTCCGCAAGCCGCGCGAACTCAACTGGGTGATCGGCTTCATCCTCTTCATCCTCGCGATGGGTGAGGGCTTCACCGGCTACTCGCTCCCCGACGACGTGCTCTCGGGCAACGGCCTGCGCATCATCGACGGCATGGTCAAGGGCATCCCGCTGATCGGCACCTGGACCTCGTTCCTGCTGTTCGGCGGCGAGTTCCCCGGCACCGCGATCGTCGGGCGCCTGTACTCCCTCCACATCCTGCTGCTCCCCGCGATCCTGGTGGGTCTGCTCGTCCTCCACCTCATGCTTATGGTGATCAACAAGCACACCCAGTTCGCCGGTGCCGGGCGCACCAACAGTGTCGTGGTCGGCTACCCGATGATGCCGGTCTACATGTCGAAGATGGGCGGGTTCCTGTTCATCACGTTCGGGTTCATCGCGCTCATCGCGGCCCTGTTCACGATCAACCCGATCTGGAACTACGGCCCGTACGACCCGTCACCGGTCTCGGCGGGCACGCAGCCTGACTGGTACATCGGCTTCGCGGACGGCGCGCTGCGCCTCATCCCGCCGGGCTGGGAGATCGTGTTCCTCGACCACACCTGGTCGTTCAACATCCTCGTTCCGCTCGTCGGCTTGGGCGTGTTCATCGTGCTCGTCCTGATCTACCCCTTCATCGAGGCGTGGGTCACGGGCGACAAGCGCGAGCACCACATCGCCGAGCGTCCCCGCAACGCCGCCACGCGCACGGCCATCGGCGCCGCCGGCGTGACCTTCTACGCGGTGCTGTGGGCGGCGGCAGCGTCGGACATCATCGCGACGCACTTCTGGCTCACGATGGAGGGCGTCATCCACACCCTCCAGGCGCTGCTGTTCGTCGGCCCGGTGATCGCCTACTTCGTCACCAAGCGCATGTGCATCGCGCTGCAGAAGAAGGACCGCGAGATCGCGCTCCACGGCTACGAGTCCGGTCGCATCGTCCGGCTGCCCGGCGGCGAGTACATCGAGGTCCACCAGCCCGTGGACGAGTACGAGCGCTACAAGCTCGTCGAGTTCGGCACCTACGAGCCCCTCGTGGTCCGTCCGAACTCCAAGGGCCGGATCCCGTGGCACGAGAACGTGCGCGCGGCGATCTCGCGCTGGTTCTTCGAGGACCGCCTCTCCCCCGTCACCCAGTCCGAGCTCGACGCGGCGCTGGCCCACCAGCACCACGCGCTCGATCACATCGCGACCGAGGAGGACGCCGAGCTGCAGGGTGCGCACGAGCGCGCCGGCGTTCCGGATGCTCCCCACAAGCCGATCGACGACGGTCGCAACTCCGAGACGGCCGTCCGCCCGTCGAACATCATCGTGCCCGAGGACGGCCAGAAGAAGCCCCGAAACCGCGAGAAGGAGGGCGGCCAGTAGGTCGCCACGCGGTTCGACCGGATGCCTCGGCACCAAGCCCCTCACGGGCGCGGCGCCGGGGCATCCGTCTTGTGGACTGCGAGGCGTGATGCAGCGCGAGCGGGAACGGCAGGAATGCGCTGAGGCGTGACCGACACCGCGACTGCCCGGGCTGCGACCACGCCGTAGCGTGGACGTCATGACCTCAGCATCGGACTACTTCGCCGCCAAGCTCTCGCTCGAGACCGACGCCTCCGACGTGTACGCAGCGCAGAAGGCGGGTGAGCGCTTCGTGCTCGTCGACGTCCGCAGCGATGAGGGATGGGCGCAGGGGCGCATCACGGGTGCGGTCCACATGCCGCACGCCGAGATCGCGGCGCGAGCGCCCGAAGAGCTCGACCCTTCCATCCCGGTCGTGGTGTATTGCTGGAGCCCCGGATGCAACGGCGGCGCGAAGGGAGCTCTCGCCTTCGCGAAGCTGGGCTACAGCGTCAAGGAGATGATCGGCGGCTACGAGTACTGGATCCGCGAGGGCCAGCCGATCGAGAACGACGAGGGCGCGCTCCCCCGCACGTTCGACGACCAGGTGATGGTCGTCCGCCAAGAGGTCGTGCGTGGCGGTTCCTGAGTGCCGCGCCGAAGGGGCGGCGTATCGAAGGACGACGACCAGGTGATGGTCGTCCGCCAAGAGGTCGTGCGTGGCGGCTGATGGTCGTCAGGCCGACTCGAGCCCCTCGGTGAAGCGTGCGGCTGCGGCGCCGTAGAACGACGTGTCAGGGCGCGCTGAGAAGCTCACCGCTTCGCCGACCTCGATGTCGCAGACCACCACCGTGACGTTATCCCGCGTGCCGGCCTCGAGCGCCCGTGCGACAGCATCCGCCGCGGCCTCGGACGCGCTGCGTCCGGTGACGGCCTCGGCGATGTCCTCGTGCGGCACGTAGTCGCTCAGTCCGTCGCTGCAGAGCACCCAGCGATCACCCGCACGGGCCTCGTGCTCAGCGACCATCACCCGATCGCGTTCGCCGCCGCTCAGCGACGCGGTGATGAGATTGCGGCGGGGATGGGATGCCGCATCCTGCGCCGTCACGAGGCCCCGGTCAACGAGCGCCTGCACATACGAGTCGTCACGGGTCTGCTGCGTCAGGACGCCGTCGCGCAGGAGATATGCGCGGGAGTCGCCGGTGTGGGCGAGGAGCAGGGTGTCGGTCTCGGAGACGAACACGCCGGTGAAGGTCGTCGCCATGCCGCTGAGCGACGGATCCCGCTCCACGTGCGCGCGCAGGTCCCAGTTCGCGTGGCGCACACTCACCGCCAGCGTCTCGGGATCGACGGTGCCGACGCGCCCCGCCGCCAGTCGATGCGCGAACGCCGCAGACGCCAGGTCACCCGCGGGGCCGCCTCCGACCCCGTCGGCGACCGCACCGCCCCAGGGCGCCGTGAACGCGGCATCCTGATTCACGGCGCGATGGACGCCGGTGTCGGAGACGGCAGCGGAGCGCAGCCGTACGCGCGAAGGCCTCAGCGGCACGATCAGCGCGCGAAGTACCCGCGGTAGTACTCGTACACCCAGCCGACGATCGCCACGACGAACACGCCCACGCCGATCGGCACCATCCAGGCGCCGACCGCGAGGCCGATCATCGCCAGTGCCGCGGAGAACGCGAGCACGATGGGCCACCACGACCACGGGCTGAACTCGCCCAGTTCGGGGTCGCCGTCGTCGATGTCGGAGGTCAGGACGTCTTCGGGAAGCTCGCCGCCCTGCGCCTTGTGCACGCGGCCGATGTAAAACGCGATGAGGGCGCCCATGAGCGCGGTGAACAGCAGCGCGACGCTGCCGACCCACTCGATCGCGTTCACGACCGGCAGCTGCGGGTGCGCGAGGATGTTCCAGGTCGTGTACACGACCGCCATCAGCACGAAGAACGCGCTGAGGAGCCACCAGAGTCCGGTGTTGGTGCGCACTTACTTCACCTCTCCCTCGGCGAGGTCGACGACCGGGGCTTCGGGTGCATCCTTCGCAGGACCGACGCCGACGGGGATCCCCGCCTCGGGGTGGTTGAGGTCGAACGCCGGACGCTCGCTGCGGATGCGCGGGATCGACGTGAAGTTGTGCCGGGGCGGGGGGCACGAAGTCGCCCACTCGAGCGACGCGCCGTAGCCCCACGGGTCGTTCACCGTCACGCGAGGCGCCTTGCGGGCGGTGATCCACACGTTGAAGAGGAACGGGATCATGGATGCGCCGAGGAGGATCGCACCCACCGTGGAGACCTGGTTCTGCCACGTCCAGCCATCAGCAGCCGAGTAGTCGGCGTAGCGGCGGACCATGCCGTCGACACCCAGCCAGTGCTGGATGAGGAAGGTCATGTGGAAGCCGATGAACAGCATCCAGAAATGCACGATGCCCAGACGCTCGTTGAGCATCTTGCCCGTCCACTTCGGCCACCAGAAGTAGAAGCCGGAGAACATCGCGAACACCACCGTGCCGAACACCACGTAGTGGAAGTGGGCGACGACGAAGTACGAGTCGGACAGCGCGAAGTCCAGCGGCGGCGATGCGAGGATCACGCCGGTCAGACCACCGAACACGAACGACACGAGGAAGCCGAGCGCGAAGACCATCGGGGTCTCGAACGTCACCGAGCCGCGCCACATCGTGCCGATCCAGTTGAAGATCTTCACGCCCGTCGGCACGGCGATGAGCATCGTCATCACGGCGAAGAACGGCAGGAGCACGGCACCCGTCACGTACATGTGGTGAGCCCACACGGCCACCGACAGCGCGGCGATCGCGATCGTCGCGTAGACCAGCGTCTTGTACCCGAAGATCGGCTTGCGGCTGAAGACCGGGAGCACCTCGGAGATGATGCCGAAGAACGGCAGCGCGATGATGTACACCTCTGGGTGCCCGAAGAACCAGAACAGGTGCTGCCACAGCAGCACACCGCCGTTGGCCGGGTCGTAGATGTGAGCGCCGAGCACGCGGTCCGCCGCGGCGGCGAGGATGGCGGCGGCGAGGATCGGGAACGCCATCAGGATCAGGATGCTGGTGACCAGCGTGTTCCACGAGAAGATCGGCATGCGCCACATGGTCATGCCCGGCGCACGCATCGTGATGATCGTGGTGATGAAGTTCACCGCGCCGAGGATCGTTCCGAAACCGCTCATGCCGAGGCCGAGCATCCAGAGGTTTCCTCCGACACCTGGCGAGAAGGTCGCATTCGCGAGCGGCTGATAGGCGAACCAGCCGAATGCGGCGGCACCCTGCGGGGTCAGGAAGCCCGCGACGGCGATGGTCGAACCGAAGAGGAACAGCCAGAAGGCGAAGGCGTTCAGACGCGGGAAGGCGACGTCGGGCGCGCCGATCTGCAGCGGCAGGATCGCGTTCGCGAAGCCCGCGAACAGCGGTGTCGCGAACATCAGCAGCATGATCGTGCCGTGCATCGTGAACAGCTGGTTGTACTGCTCCTTGGTCGGGATGAGCTGCATCCCGGGCTCGAAGAGCTCGGCGCGGATGATCAGCGCCATGACTCCACCGAGGAGGAAGAAGATCACCGACGAGATGAGGTACAGGTAGCCGATCGTCTTGTGGTCGGTCGAGGTGACCCACTTGACGATGATGTTGCCCTTCTGCTCGACGCGCGAAGCGCTGAGCAGAGCTGCCTGGCGAGGCGGCAGGGTGGTCGGGCGACCCTGCGTCTTCTCCTGAAGCGGAAGCGTCGTCGCCATGATCAGTTGTCTCCCTCTTCGTCTTCAGGCGTACCGCCGGTGCCGGGCAGATTCTGCAGCCGGTCGTACTCGTCGTTGATGTCGCCCGTCTGACCGGCCTCGCGGAGGGTGTCGAGGTACTCCTCGTACTCCGACGCGCTCACGACCTTGACGTTGAACAGCATCATCGAGTGGTACTCGCCGCAGAGCTCGGCGCACTTGCCGGCGTACTCGCCCTCACGGGTCGGGGTGAAGGACCAGTAGTTGTCCCGCCCGATGTACATGTCTTTCTTGTACAGGAAGTCGATGATCCAGAACGAGTGGATCACGTCGCGCGACTGGAGCTTGATCTTCACCGTCTGGTCGACCGGGAGCACCAGCGTGGGCAGCTCGCTCGTGATGTTGCCCTCGTCGTCGGTCTGCGCCTGGACACCCATCGTCCAGACCGTCTCGTCGTCGGACGCGCCGTCGTACTGGAAGTCCCAGGACCACTGCTTGCCGATCGCGACGATCGACACATCCGGGTCTTCCGTCTGCGTCTCGAGCGTCGTCTGGTCGCGCGCGGTGAAGGCGAAGAATCCGATCACCAGGATGAGGGGGACGATCGTGTAGAAGATCTCGATCGGCATGTTGTAGCGCAGCTGCACCGGCAGGCCGACCTGGCCCTTGCGGCGACGGTAGGCGATCGCCGCCCAGCCCATCAGGCCCCACGTGATCACGCCGACGGCGAGGAGCACGATCCACGAGTTGACCCACAGACCGGCGACCATGTCGGTGTGGTTCGTGGCGGGCGTGCCGTCTTCGACGAAGCCCGGGAGGAAGCCGTGCAGCTCGGTCGGGGTGCACCCGGCGAGTACTGCGGCCGTAGCGATCCCGACGGGAAGGACGGCCCAGCGGATTCGACGTTTCGAGGGCACAATGCACCTTTCCGGGTCGTGAGAAGAACTCTTGCCAGTCTAGGGCAAGCATCCAGGCGATTCAGGCCAACCGCCCAGCTTCCAACGAGTCCGCATCGGGGAAAAACCGCAGGCCCGGGCACTCCGAGGAGTGCACCGGGCCCGGTGGAAATCGGTTCGGATCAGTGGAAGCTGTCGCCGCATGCGCAGCTGCCGGCCGCGTTCGGGTTGTCGATCGTGAAGCCCTGCTCCGAGATCGTGTCCTTGAAGTCGATGGTGGCGCCGTCGAGGTAAGGAACGCTCATGTCGTCGATGATCACCTCGACGCCGTCGAAGTCGACGGCTTTGTCGCCGTCGAGGTACCGCTCGTCGAAGTAGAGCTGGTAGATCAGGCCGCTGCATCCGCCGGGCTGGACGGCCACGCGAAGGCGCAGATCGTCACGACCCTCCTGCGTGAGAAGGCTCTTCACCTTGAGCGATGCGGCATCGGTCAGCAGGACGCCGTGCTCGCGAACGGGCTGGTCGGTCGACAGTGCGGTGTCGGTCATGGCACTCCTCCGGACGGGCCGCGATCGCGGCGGGATGCTGCGATTCTACCCGGGTTCGCCGGGAACCGGCTCCGAGCGGGGCGTGTCCCCGCCCCGCTCGGGTGCGGCCCGGCTACTCCCCCGCGCCGCGGCGGTCGAGCTTCTCGAGAAGGAGCGCCTCCGAGAGCACCGCGTTGCGGAAGGTGTCGAGGTGCAGCGACTCGTTCGGGCTGTGCGCGCGAGCGTGCGGGTCCTCGACCCCGGTCACGAGGATCTGTGCGCCGGGGAACTCCCGCACCAGGTCGGCGATGAACGGAATGGAGCCGCCGACGCCGATGTCGACCGACTCGACGCCATAGCCCTCGTGCAGCGCCTCGCGGGCGGCCGCGACGGCCCAGCCGGACGTGTCGACGAGGAAGGCGTCGCCGAAGTCCTGGTCGCTGAACGTCAGCTCGGCGCCGAACGGCGCGTGCGCGCGCAGATGCGTCTCGATCGCCTCGTACGCGTCACGAGCGCGCTGCCCCGGCGCGACGCGGGCGCTGATCACGAGCGAGATCTCGGGGCTCAGCGTGTTGGAGGCGTTCACGACGCTCGGAGCGTCGATGCCGGTCACCGTGATCGAGGGCTTGTTCCAGATGCGGCTCAGGATCGTCCCGTGCCCGATCGGCGACACGCCTGCCGGAAGGCCCGCCTCGTCGCGCAGCGTCTCCTCGCTGTACGACGGAGTGTCGGCATCCCGCTCGGTCAGGCCCTCGACCGCGACCGCGCCATCGTCATCCCACAGCGTGGCGAGGAGCTTCACGGTCGCCATCATCGCGTCGGGCACCGCTCCGCCGAACATGCCGGAGTGCGAGGCGTGCTCGAGGGTCTTCACCCGCACCGTGAAGCGGGTGTTCCCCCGCAGCGACACGGTGAGAGCCGGAGTCTTCGCGTCCCAGTTTCCCGAGTCGGCCACCACGATCACGTCGGCGCGCAGCGCATCGGCGTTGTCGGACAGGAACTGCGCGAACGACTTCGAACCCGCCTCCTCCTCACCCTCGAAGAAGAGTGCGACGCCGAGGTCGAAGTCGTCGCCGACGGCCTCCTTCAGCGCACGAAGCGCGGCGACGTGCGCCATGACGCCCGCCTTGTCGTCGGCGGCACCGCGGCCGTACAGGCGACCCCCGCGGAGGGTGGGCTCGAACGGGGGCGACTCCCACAGGGACTCATCGCCGACTGGCTGCACGTCGTGGTGCGCGTAGAGCAGGATCGTCGGCCGGCCGTTGCGAGCGGCGCGGGTCGCGAGCACGGCGGGCTGGCCCTGGTCGCTCGTGCCCGGGATCGCGGCGCGGCGGATCTCGACGGTCTCGAACAGTCCCGTGCCGCGAACGAGTTCCGCGACGGCCTCGGCGCTGCGCTGCACCGGCTCTTCGTCGAACCCGGGAAACGCGACCGACGGGATGCGCACGAGCGCGCCCAGGTCGGCGAGAGCGGAGGGGATGCCGGAGGCTGCGGCTTCGCGCACAGCATCCTGTCGGGAGAGGTCAGTGGTCATGCGGGTAATCTTAAGCGCACCCCATCTCCCGCACTCCGAGGATCATCGTGGCCAAGAACTCCGCAGCACCCGCGTCGAGCGACGCACCCTCCGAGGGGACCACGCTCAACGGCGTCCCGGTCCCGGGCGGAAAGGGCCGCGCGACGCCGAGCCGCGCCGAGCAGGAGGCCGCTCGCAAGCGACCCCTCGTGCCCGACACGAAGGAGGCCAAGGCGCGTCAGCGCGCCGACCTGCAGACGCAGCGCGAGAAGGCGCGCGTCGGCATGGCCGCCGGTGATCCCAAGTACCTCCCGGCGCGCGACCAGGGGCCGCAGCGCAAGTTCGTACGCGACTACGTGGACGGGGGCTGGCACCTCGGAGAAGCCGTCATGCCCGCCATGGTGGTCGTGATCCTCGCGACGTTCATCCCGATGCGCGAGGTGCAGTTCTACTCGTTCGTCGCCCTCTGGATCTTCATCTTCTTCGTCATCGGCGACATGATCCTGACGTCGATCATGGTCAAGCGTGCGGTGAAGGCGAAGTTCGGGGCGGACAAGATCGAGAAGGGGCTCGGCTGGTATGCGGCGATGCGCACCGTGCAGATGCGCTTCCTCCGCCTTCCCAAGCCGCAGGTCAAGCGCGGTCAGCGCCCGTCCTGAGCCGCCAGACCCCGGTTGATCTGCCGCGCCCACAGCGGACCTCGGTAGAGGAACGCCGTGTAGCCCTGCACGAGGGCGGCTCCGGCATCCAACCGCTCCTTCACGTCGTGAGCGGTCTCGACGCCCCCGACGGAGATCACGCAGAAGTCGGCCGGCACCGCCGCACGCACGAGGCGGAGCACTTCGAGGGCGCGCTCCTTCAGCGGCGCGCCCGACAGCCCACCGGCTCCCGCGGCGGCGACGACCGCCGGATCGGTCGCGAGTCCGTCGCGCGAGATCGTCGTGTTGGTGGCGATGAGTCCGGAGAGCCCCAGGTCGACCGCGAGCCGGGCGACCGCCGTGACCTCGTCGTCGGGCAGGTCGGGGGCGATCTTCACCAGAAGGGGGGTCGCTCCGCCGGCATCGCGCACGGCCTCGAGGAGCGGGCGCAGCGTTTCGACGGCCTGAAGCCCGCGGAGCCCCGGGGTGTTCGGCGATGACACGTTGACGACCAGGTAGTCCGCGACCGGTGCGAGCAGCGCCGCACTGCGGACGTAGTCGGCCGTCGCGTTCTCGACATCGACCACGCGGCTCTTGCCGATGTTGACGCCGAGCACTCCGCGCCGGCGGCGCCGCCGGAGCTTCGCGAGGCGATGCGCGGCGGCCTCGGCACCTTCGTTGTTGAACCCCATGCGATTGACGACGGCGCGATCGGGGATGAGACGGAACAGGCGTGGGCGGGGGTTGCCCTCCTGCGGGATCGCGGTGAGCGTGCCGACCTCGACATGCCCGAATCCGAGGGCGAACAGCCCGGCGGCGCCCTTGACGTCCTTGTCGAAGCCCGCCGCCACGCCGAACGGCGAATCGAAGCGCAGCCCCAGCGCGGTCACCGCCAGCCGGGGGTCGGGACGCGTGAAGGCACGGACGGCCCCCGCGAGGAACGGGATGCCGAAGGCGCGGATCACGATCATCGCGGCATGGTGCGCAGTCTCGGGATCCATGCGCGACAGCACGGTCCGGAAGAGGAGGGGATACATCGATTCCAGGCTAGCCGGTCGCCCTGCGGCGGCACGACGCGATGTCAGTCGGCGGATGCCTCTGCCGGCGTCGGCCGCTGGTGATCGGCGCGCAGCTGGTCGATCGCGGACTCGAAGTCCTCGAGGGAGTCGAACGCCTGGTAGACGCTCGCGAAGCGCAGATAGGCGACCTCGTCGAGATCGCGCAGCGGGCCGAGGATCGCGAGACCGATCTCGTTGGTGTCGAGCTGCGAGGCGCCGGTCTGACGCACCGTCTCTTCGACGGTCTGCGCCAGCACCGCGAGGTCGGCCTCGGTCACGGGTCGTCCCTGGCAGGCCTTGCGCACGCCCGACATGACCTTCTCGCGGCTGAACGGCTCGATGACGCCCGAGCGCTTGATGACATTGAGGCTCGCGGTCTCCACGGTCGTGAAGCGGCCGCCGCACTCGGGGCACTGACGACGACGGCGGATGCTGAGACCGTCGTCGCTGGTGCGCGAATCGATGACGCGGGAGTCGGAATGACGGCAGAACGGACAGTGCATGGCAGAGACAGACTACGCCTCGTCCTCATCGACGGGCTCCTGAGCCTGTCGATCGGCGAAGCGTGCGACGACGGCCTCGCCGTGGGCTGGCAGGGCCTCCGCGTCGGCGAGGGTCACGATGGCGTCGCTCACCTGGGCCAGCGCGGCCCGGTCGTATTCGATCACCTGCTGCGGTCGAAGGAACGTGGCTGCCGACAGCCCCGCCGAGTACCGCGCCTGACCGCCGGTCGGCAGCACGTGGTTGCTGCCGGCGAGGTAGTCGCCGAGGCTCACGGGCGAGTCCGGTCCGACGAACACCGCTCCGGCGTGGACGAAGTCCTCCGGGCGCGGATCGAGCAGGTGCAGCTCGAGGTGCTCAGGCGCATAGGCGTTGCTGAACGCGGTCGCGGTCGCGAGGTCGTCGACCAGCACGATGGCGGACTGCTGCCCTGCCAGCGCGGCGGCCACGCGCCGTGCGTGCCGGGTGGCCGTCGCGCGCGACACGATATCCGCGGCCACCGCGCGGGCGAGCGCCTCGGATGCCGTCACGAGGACCGCGGAGGCCTGCTCATCGTGCTCCGCCTGGCTGATGAGGTCGGCGGAGACCAGGCGCGGATCGGCGCTGTCGTCGGCGACGATGAGGATCTCGGTGGCACCGGCCTCGGCATCCGTCCCGACCAGGCCCGCCACTGCGCGTTTCGCCGCGGCCACGAAGTTGTTGCCGGGGCCTGTGACGACGTCCACCGGCTCGAGGTCGAGCGTCGCGACCCCGTGCGCGAGCGCCCCGATCGCGCCGGCGCCGCCCATCGCGTACACCTCGTCGACGCCCAGCAGCCGGGCGGCCGCGAGGATCACCGGATGCACGCGTCCGCCGTGATCGCGCTGAGGCGGTGACGCGAGGGCGATCTCGGACACGCCGGCCACCTGGGCAGGGACCACGTTCATGACCACGCTCGACGGATAGACCGCCTTGCCGCCGGGTACATAGAGTCCGACTCGGCGGACCGGCTGCCAACGCTGCGTCACCCGCGCACCCGGCCCCAGCACGGTGGTGATCGGACCCGGGACCTGGGCTGCCGATGCCTCGCGCACCCGCGTGATCGCCTCTTCGAGCGCGGCACGCACAGCCGGGTCGAGTGCGGCGACGGCCTCATCGAGGTGAGCGGACGGAACCCGGATGTCGTGACCGGCGACGCCGTCGAACTGCTCGGCCTGGTCGCGGAGCGCCGTCTCGCCGCGCGTGGCGACATCGGCCACGATGCGCGCGGCGGTCGCCAGGGCCTCCTCGCGGGCCGCGGCTGCCCGTGGAACGGTCGCGAGCAGGTCGGCGGGAGTGAGCGCGCGTCCGCGCAGATCGATCGTGCGGAGCATCCTTCTACGCTAGCGCGGAGCGGACGAGGTCACCCGCGTGTGACGTCGGAGACGTCGTGCAGGTACCCGATTCGGCCGTCCTCGTGCCGCACCACGAACGCTTCGCCACGGTCTTCGATCACGAGAGCCCACGCGGTCGGCCCGATGCGGAACACGGGGATGCCGATCTCGTCGACGACGTCGCGCTCTTCGGGCACGAGTGCCCAGAATGCCTGCTGGCGCGCCGGTTCGGCGGCGGGCTCGACCGTGGACGACGGCTCTTCGACGCGCTCGAACGTGTCGCGCGAGTGGGCGGGAGCGAAAGCGCTCGTGTCGGTGACCGACTCGGCAGGATTCGCGGCATCGGAAGCTGCGTAGGGCGATGGCGCGACCGGCGCGGGCGCGAATGCGCTGATGTCGGGGGCGTCGCCCTCGGATGCGCGGGGCGCGCGCGCGGGGCGCGGCGAGACCGGACGGATGGGGCGCGCACTGCGGTGGGCCGGCACCTCGGGACGGCCACGGAAGTCCTCGCAGAGGACGGGGATCACGGGGGCGAACACGGTCAGCACGACGCCGGCGAGCATGAGGACGGCTTCGACCCAGATGACCCATGTCCGGGCCCATGCGCCGGTCTCGATCGCGAACTCGACGGTCTCCCAGATCAGCTGCAGCCAGACGAGGGCCGCGACCGAGAACGCGACAGAGGCGAACTGGTCGATGCCGAGCGATCCGACCCGCCGAATGCCCTGCGGCGACAGGCGCCGCAGGGCGAGCAGGAACACCGCGACGGTCGGCACGGCGATCGCGAGGATCCAGAGGATCGCCGAAGTCCACACCGACTCGAAGCGACCCACATTGATCGAGAAGAACGAGACGACGAACGCGACGAGCCAGACTCCGGCGATGGCCACCTCGCGGATCGAGAACGGCCCGACCCCGTACTGCGGGGCATCCTCGGATGCCGCGACAGGCTCCTCGACGTCGAAATCCTCATCCAGCTGGTCGTCCGTCACGGTGCTCCCTTCCGGCCGCGCTCGGCGGCGTACGTCGATTTCATGCTACTCACGCCGTATGAGACGGAAATGAGATACGGCGTGGGTCAGCCGAGGCACTGCGGTCCGAGCAGTCCTTTGAGCTCGCCGTACAGGTCGGCCGTGAGCCGCACCTGGTGCGGCACCTCGAACACCTTGGCGACCGATCCGGCGTGCAGCTTCACCGTCACTTCGGTGTCACCCTTGTGCCGGTCGAGCATCTGGCGCAACTCCCCCACGAGCACCTCGCTGGCGCGGCGCTCCGGAATGACGAGGACGAGCGGGCCCGCAGCATCCATCGTCCCGAGATCGGGGGCGTACGCGGCCTGGGCGTGCAGATTGAGTCCGTCGTCGCGCCGCGAGACGCGCCCGCGCACGACCAGGATCGAGTCGGCGACGAGCATGGACGAGAACTCCGTGTAGGTCTTCCCCATGAACATCACCGTCACCTCGCCGTTGAAGTCCTCGACGGTGATCATGCCGTAGGGGTTGCCGCTGGCCTTGGCGACGCGATGCTGCACGCTCGTGACGAGACCGGCGACGGTCACCTGATCGCCATCGTCGACATCTTCGGATGAGAGCAGGTCGTGGATGCTCATCGAGGCATGCTTCGCGAGCGGGATCTCGAGACCCGCGAGCGGATGGTCGGAGACGTAGAGGCCGAGCATCTCGCGCTCGAACGCCAGCTTGTCCTTCTTCGCCCACTCCGGGCGCTCGGGGACCTTCGCCGGCATGACCTCTTCCGCCTCGTCGTAAAGGCTGTCGAAGTCGAAGCCGATCGCGCCCGTCGCCGCCTTGCGCTTGGTCTCGACGGCCGCCTCGGTGGCGTCTTCGTGGATCTCCATGAGCGCACGGCGCGTCGCGCCGAGCGAGTCGAACGCGCCCGCCTTGATCAGCGATTCGACGGTGCGCTTGTTCGAGACGTGCACCGGCACCTTGGCGAGGAAATCGTGGAAGCTGCTGAATCCTTCGTCCGCGCGGGATGCCACGATCCCGTCGACCACGTTGGCGCCGACGTTGCGCACGGCGCCGAGTCCGAAGCGGATGTCTTCGTCGACGGCCGCGAAGTAGCGGATCGACTGGCCGACGTCGGGCGGGAGCACCTTGATGCCCATGCGACGGCACTCGTTGAGATAGACGGCCATCTTGTCTTTGGAGTCGCCGACGCTGGTGAGCAGGGCGGCCATGTACTCGGCCGGGTAGTGCGCCTTGAGGTACGCCGTCCAGTACGACACGAGACCGTAGGCGGCCGAGTGCGCTTTGTTGAACGCGTAGTCCGAGAACGGCAGGAGGATCTCCCAGAGCTTCTGCACGGCGTCGTCGGAGTAGCCGTTGGCATGCATGCCGGCCTGGAAGCCCTCGAACTGCTTGTCGAGCTCGGACTTCTTCTTCTTGCCCATCGCGCGCCGCAGGATGTCGGCCTGGCCGAGACTGAAGCCGGCCACGCGCTGGGCGATGGCCATCACCTGCTCCTGGTAGATGATCAGGCCGTAGCTGGTGTCGAGGATGTCGGCCAGCGACTCCTCGAACTCCTTGTGGATCGGAGTGATGTCCTGCTGGCCGTTCTTGCGCAGCGCGTAGTTGATGTGGGAGTTGGCACCCATGGGGCCCGGGCGGTAGAGCGCGATGACGGCCGAGATGTCTTCGAAGTTGTCGGGCTTCATCAGGCGCAGGAGCGACCGCATCGGACCGCCGTCGAGCTGGAACACGCCCAGCGTGTCGCCTCGCCCGAGGAGCTCGTAGGACTCCTTGTCGTCGAGTTCGAGGTCCTCGAGAACGAGAGGATGCCCGCGGTTGGCCGCGATGTTGTCGAGGGCGTCGTTGATGATCGTGAGGTTGCGCAGCCCCAGGAAGTCCATCTTGATGAGGCCCAGCGACTCGCACGCCGGGTAGTCGAACTGCGTGACGATCTGGCCGTCCTGCTCACGACGCATGATCGGGATGATGTCGATCAGCGGCTCGCTCGACATGATCACGCCTGCCGCGTGCACACCCCACTGGCGCTTGAGGTTCTCGAGACCGACCGCGGTGTCGAAGACGGTCTTCGCCTCGGCGTCGGTCTCGATCAGCGCGCGGAACTCGGATGCCTCCTTGAAGCGGGGGTGGTCCTTGTCGAACATGCCCTCCAGCGGCATGTCCTTGCCCATCACCGCCGGCGGCATCGCCTTGGTGAGCTTCTCCCCCATGCTGAACGGGAACCCGAGCACACGGCCCGCGTCCTTCAGCGCCTGTTTGGCCTTGATCGTTCCGTACGTCACGATCTGGGCCACGCGCTCGTCACCGTACTTCTCGGTGACGTACTGGATCACCTCACCGCGGCGGCGGTCGTCGAAGTCGACGTCGAAGTCGGGCATCGAGACGCGGTCGGGGTTGAGGAATCGCTCGAAGATGAGGCCGTGCTGGAGCGGGTCGAGGTCGGTGATCTGCATCGCGTACGCGGCCATCGAGCCCGCGCCCGAGCCGCGCCCGGGACCGACGCGGATGCCGTTGCGCTTGGCCCAGTTGATGAAGTCGGCGACGACCAGGAAGTAGCCCGGGAACCCCATCTGCACGATGACGCCGGTCTCGTACTCCGCCTGCGTGCGCACCGCGTCGGGGATGCCGTCGGGGTACCGTACCTGAAGGCCGTTCTCGACCTCTTTGACGAACCAGGACTCCTCGGTCTCGCCGGCGGGGACCGGGAAGCGCGGCATGTAGTTGGCGCTCGTGTTGAACTCGACGTCGCAGCGCTCGGCGATCAGCAGCGTGTTGTCGCACGCCTCAGGGTGATCGCGGAAGATCTGCCGCATCTCGGCGGGCGTCTTGACGTAGTAGCCATCGCCGTCGAACTTGAACCGCTTCGGGTCGTCGAGCGTCGAGCCCGACTGCACGCACAGCAGCGCCGCGTGGCTGTTCGCGTCGTGCTGATGGGTGTAGTGGAGGTCATTCGTCGCGACGAGCGGGATGTCGAGATCCTTCGCGATCTTGAGCAGATCCGTCATCACACGGCGCTCGATCGACAGCCCGTGATCCATGATCTCGGCGAAGTAGTTCTCTTTGCCGAACAGATCCTGGAACTCGGCGGCCGCGGCGCGTGCGGCGTCGTACTGGCCCAGTCGCAGGCGCGTCTGCACCTCGCCCGACGGGCAGCCCGTCGTCGCGATCAGGCCCTTGCCGTACTTCTGCAGCAGCTCGCGGTCCATGCGCGGCTTGAAGTAGTAGCCCTCCATGCTCGCCAGCGACGAGAGGCGGAAGAGGTTGTGCATGCCCTCGGTGCTGTGCGAGAGCAGCGTCATATGGGTGTACGCGCCGGCGCCCGAGACGTCGTCGTCGCTCTGCTCGGGCGTGCCCCAGCGCACGCGCGCCTTGTCGGAGCGGTGCGTGCCCGGCGTGACGTATGCCTCGATGCCGATGATCGGCTTGATGCCGGCTTCTTTCGCGGTCTTGTAGAACTCGTACGCGGCGAACGTGTTGCCGTGATCGGTGACCGCGATGGCCGGCATCTTGAGACGCGCCGCCTCTTGCACCATCGGCCCGATGCGGGCCGCCCCGTCGAGCATCGAGTACTCGCTGTGCACGTGCAGGTGAACGAAGGAGTCGGATGCCACGGATCGAGTCTATGGATCGCTCCGACATCCGAGACTCCACGCACGCCCGCTCCGCGGGATTGCGGCCGGAGGTCGCGTCACCTTCGAGTTGAGGGTGAACCTGTCGATCGCGCGCTCATGCCAGATCGAGGCGCATGACCACGCGGGGAAACCCGTTCAGGACCGATTCGGTGTCGGCGGCTTTGCGGAACCCCGCCGCCCGGAAGAGCGCACGCGTGCCGACGTACGCCATGGTGAGGTCGACCTTCTCGCCCCTGTTGTCGACGGGGTAGCCCTCGATCGCGGGCGCTCCCCCGTCGCGGGCGAATTCGATCGCGCCGGCCAGCAGCGCGTGAGAGATGCCTTCGCCCCGATGGCCGGGGCGCACGCGGATGCACCACACCGACCACACGTCGAGGTCGTCGACGTGCGGGATCCTGCGGTTCGTCGCGAACGAGGTGTCCGCACGCGGATGCACGGCCGCCCACCCCACGACCTCGCCGTCGTCGTACGCGAGCACACCCGGCGGCCCCTGCTTCATGAGCGCTCGCACGCGGTCGCCGCGCGCCGTGCCGTGCAGAGCGAGATTCTCCTTGCCCGGCAGGCGGTAACTGAGGCACCAGCAGACGTTCGCGTCAGGGCGCTTCGGACCGACCATCGTCTTCACATCGGCGTACGTCGACGCCGGGACGACCTCGATCGCCACGTCAGCCCTCGTCGAGGGCGTACTGCCGCTGCCAGGACTCCGGACGCGGGATCCCGAGCCCGTACAGATACCGGATGAGCTGGCCGTGGTGCTGGGTCTCGTGCTCGAGCAGCGCGAACGCCTGGTCCACGGCGTAGTCGTCGGTGGGATCGAGATCGTCCAGGAACGCCTCGACGGCGGTGTGACTGCTGCGCACCGCCGCGCGAACGGCGTCGGCATCGCCGGTCGGCACATGATCCAGTGACGACGCGAAGCCCTGCCACGATCCCGCGCGCGCCGCCTTCGTGTAGCTCTCGCGCGCCCCGACGACGCAGCGCAGCTGATTCTGGATGGAGTCGGAGGGCAGCTCACGAAGGCGCGCGCCGAGGGACGACGCCGGGAGCTCGGCGACGAGGTCGGAGTACAGCTCGTTCGCGAGCGCGAGTCGCCGTCGCAGGGTGGACGTCAGAGGTGTCGTCATGCAGACAGCCTGGCACCGGCATCCGACACGCGCATCCGCGCTACTCGCCGCGGAGCACCGCGAGCGCGTGGGCGAGATCGGCCGGGTACTCCGAAGTGAAGGTCACCCATTCACCCGAACCGGGATGCGCGAACGACAGCTCGTGCGCGTGCAGCCACTGACGGGTGAGCCCGAGACGGGCCGAGAGAGTGGGGTCGGCGCCGTAGAGGGGATCGCCCACGCACGGATGCCGGTGCGCGGCCATGTGCACGCGGATCTGGTGCGTGCGCCCGGTCTCGAGGTGGATCTCGAGAAGCGACGCGCGGGGAAAGGCCTCGAGCGTCTCGTAGTGGGTCACGGAGTCCTTGCCGTCCGGCGTGACGGCGAACTTCCACGAGTGAGAAGGGTGACGGCCGATCGGCGCGTCGATCGTTCCCGCCAGCGGATCGGGATGCCCCTGCACCACCGCGTGGTAGATCTTCTCGACCTCGCGCTCCTTGAACGCGCGCTTGAGCGCGGTGTAGGCCCGCTCGGTCTTGGCCACGACCATGAGCCCGCTGGTTCCCACGTCGAGCCGGTGCACCACGCCCTGTCGCTCGGCGGCGCCCGTCGTCGCGATGCGGTAGCCGCCGGCGGCGAGGGCGCCGAGCACGGTCGGCCCCTCCCAGCCCACGGACGGGTGGGCCGCCACGCCCGTCGGCTTGTCGACCACGACGATCTCGTCATCGTCGTAGACGATGCCGAGATCGGGAACGTCGACGGGGATGACCCGAGGCTCCTCTTTCGGCGCCCATTGCACGTCGAGCCACGCGCCCCCGCGCATCTTGTCGGACTTCGCGAGCACCCGCCCGTCCAACGTCACCCCGCCCGCCTCGGCCACCTCGGCCGCGAACGTGCGCGAGAAACCGAGCAGCTTCGCGAGAGCGGCGTCGACGCGCACACCGTCGAGTCCGTCCGGCACCGGAAGGCTCCGCGACTCCACGTCAGTCCTTCGCCGCACCGGATGCCGCAGCATCCGTGCCGTCGTCACCCGATGCCGCCGCCTCGTCCGATGCCGCAGGCTCGCCGGCTGCAGCATCCGCCTTTCGGGACTCACGCGTGCCGTCGAGGCCGAGACCGACGAGCACCAGAAGGGCGACGCCGATCATCATCGACACGATGAAGATGTCTGCGACGTTGTAGATCGCCGGCATCATCCACGGAGTGTTGATGAAGTCGATGACGTGCCCGACCGGGAACCCGGGTTCGCGGAGCACCCGGTCGGTGAGGTTGCCGAGCACACCGCCGAGCAGCAGACCGAGGGCGACCGCCCACAGCCGCGAACGCACACGGGTCGCCGCGAGCCACGCGATCACGACCGCCACGGCGGCCAGCGCGATCGTGAAGACCCACGTCACCTCCTCGCCGAGCGAGAAGGCCGCACCGGGGTTGCGGACGAGATAGAAGATCAGGAAGTCGCCGATCACGGGAACCGGCTGCTCGTACGGCAGATTCTCGAGCGCGAGGTACTTCGTGAACTGGTCGGCGGCCAGCACCAGCACCGCGAGGAGCGCGATGATGGTGCCGGCCGCCGCCTTGCGAAGGGGGGGTCGGTCCGTCAAAAGACCGGCCTAGAGGCCGATGGACGACACGGGCGTGGAGCCCGACGTCGTTGCCGTCGTCTCGAGGTCGCGCAGCTTGCCCTCGATGTAGCTGCGCAGCTGCGCGCGGTAGTCTCGCTCGAAGTTGCGGAGCTCGGCGATGCGACCCTCGAGCTGCGAGCGCTCGCGGTCGAGCTTCGCGACCTCTTCGCGACCGCGGGTCTCAGCCTCGTTGATGATCGAAGCAGCCTGGGCCTTGGCGTCGGCCACGAGCTGGTCGCGCTGCGCGACACCCTCGGCGACGTGCTCGTCGTGGAGGCGCTGAGCCAGCTCGATGATGCCGGCGCTCGCCGCGCCCGGAGCGCTGGCGTCGGCGACGACAGCCGGAGCAGGAGCGGCGGCGACGGGCTCAGGAGCAGCGGGCTCGGCGGCCGCGACGGGCTCTGCAGCCTGCGCGGGAGCGGCGCCCGACTCGTAGGCGGCCAGCTTGGCCTTCAGCTCGTCGTTCTCGGCGATGGCCTTGCGCCACTCCACGACGATCTCGTCGAGGAAGTCGTCGACCTCATCCGGGTCGAAGCCCTCCTTGAAGCGGACGTGCTGGAACTGCTTGGTGACGACGTCATCGGGGGTCAATGCCATGGTGATTCCTCTTTCGAGCGCTCAGGTCGCTGGCCGATGTCGGGGATGACCCGCCGGCGGCTGGTCGTATCAGCCCAGCATAGCCGCGGGTCGCCGGGAGTGTTGAAGGACTTCGGTGCGTCCGGGCGTGGCGCGTCAGTTCGCGATGGCGCGCGTGACGCTGAGCAGGATGAAGCACAGCAGCATCGTCAGCGCGAACCCGAAGTCGATGGCGATCGCGCCGACGCGCAACGGCGGGATGAATCGCCGGAACAGCCGGATCGGCGGATCGGTGACGGTGTAGACGATCTCCGCGGCGACGAGCCCCGCCCCGCGCGGTCGCCATTCGCGGTTGAAGAACGGGATCCAGTCGATGATCAGCCGCGCGAGCAGCACGAAGACATAGAGGAGGAGCGCCAGATTGAGGATCGAGGCGATGAGCTGAACGACGGGCACGGATCCAGACTACGGCTGCGAGAAGGGGACCGACTCCGGGTCGGCCTGTGCGACGGCCCCGTCGCCCGACACGGCGACGTTCTCGGGCGAGAGCAGGAAGACCTTGCTCGTGACACGCTCGATGCGACCGTACAGGCCCAGCGAGAGACCGCTCGCGAAATCGATGAGACGGCGCGCGTCGGCATCGCTCATCTGCGAGAGGTTGATGATGACGGGGATGCCGTCACGGAAGTTCTCGGCGATGACCTGCGCGTCGCGGTACTGCTTGGGGTGCACGGTGACGATCTCGTTGATCGCCGCCGGGGCAGGCTGGCGCACCACGGCCGGGCGGTGGATCGGAGTCACCGGAGCCGCCTTCTCGACGACGCCGTCGCTCTTGCGAGCGCGCGGCTGCGGCGCGGGCTCGTCGTAGACCTCTTCCTCGTCGGCGAGGCCCAGGTACACCATGGTCTTCTTGAGCGGGTTCGACATCGCATCCTCCGTAGTGCTCATCTGTTCCGAGGTTAACCGCGCTCGGGTCGCGGGCCCGTGATTGCCGAGCCGATTCGTAGGTGTGTCGCGCCGGCGGCGATCGCCTCGGCGAAGTCCGCGGTCATGCCCGCGGAGATCCACGACGCCTCGGGGATCACCCGTCGCACGGTCGCGGACAGTTCTGGGAGACGCTCGAACGCGCGGGCGGGCGGCACATCGAGCGCTGCGACCGCCATGATCCCGCGAACGCGCAGCGTGGGCAGCCCGGCCACGTGCGCGGCGAGAGACTCCAGGTCGTCGCCGGTGGTGCCGCCTCGGCCGGGGTCGTCGGTGAGATTGACCTGCAGGAGCACGTCGAGGATCGGCGAGTCGGGAGACCCGGCCGCCTCGAGCGCGTCGGCGAGCCGCGCGCGATCGACCGAATGGACGACGGATGCCGCAGAACGGATCGCGCGGGCCTTGTTGGTCTGCGCCTGTCCGATGAAGTGCCAGCGAAGGCCCTCGCGCGGACCGACGGCGTCGACCTTCGCCGAGAACTCCTGCTGCCGGTTCTCCCCCACGTCGCGCACGCCGAGGGCGTACAGCCCCTCGACGAGCGCGGCGGGGTGGAACTTGGTGACGACGATCCTCGTTACGTCCGAGGGATCGCGCCCGGCCGCCGCCGTCGCCTCCGCGATGCGAGCGTCGACGGAGGCGAGCCGGGCAGCAAGTGCTTCGGCGGGCTCTGAGGACGGTGGCACGGCGTATCGCTCCTGAGCCCGGCGAGGGCTTTCTACTTGAGGAAGTCGGGGATGTCGAGGTCGTCGTCCCCGAAGGCCGAGTCGAACGACGTCTCGGGCAGCGACGCTCCGACCGGGACGGGCTCGGCCTGGTGGTCGTCCGCATCCTTGGCGGCCTCGTCGGCGGACTGCGCGGGCACCGCCGGCGCCGTGACGACGCGAGAGGCCGTGATCGGCTCGATACGCTGCTGCGGCTCACCGCCGTCGAATCCGGCCGCGATCACCGTCACGCGCACCTCGTCGCCGAGCGTGTCGTCGATGACGGTTCCGAAGATGATGTTGGCCTCGGGGTGCGCAGCCTCTTTCACGAGCTGTGCCGCGTCGTTGATCTCGAAGATGCCGAGGTTCGAGCCGCCCTGGATCGACAGCAGCACGCCGTGCGCACCCTCGATCGACGCCTCGAGCAGAGGCGACTCGACGGCGAGCTCGGCCGCCTTGATGGCTCGATCGGCGCCGCGCGCGGAGCCGATGCCCATGAGCGCGGATCCTGCGCCCTGCATCACCGACTTGACGTCGGCGAAGTCGAGGTTGATCAGGCCCGGCGTCGTGATGAGGTCGGTGATTCCCTGCACACCGGCGAGGAGCACCTGGTCTGCCGTGGCGAACGCCTCGATCATCGAGATGCCGCGGTCGCTGATCTCGAGGAGTCGGTCGTTCGGCACGACGATGAGGGTGTCGACTTCTTCCTTCAGCTTCGCGACGCCCGTCTCGGCCTGCTGCTGACGACGGCGACCCTCGAACGAGAACGGCTTGGTCACGACACCGATCGTGAGGGCGCCGATGGACTTGGCGATCTTCGCGACGACAGGCGCGCCGCCCGTGCCCGTGCCGCCCCCCTCTCCGGCGGTGACGAAGACCATGTCGGCGCCCCGCAGGGCTTCCTCGATCTCTTCGGCATGGTCCTCGGCGGCGCGGCGACCCACCTCGGGGTCGGCCCCGGCGCCGAGCCCGCGCGTGAGCTCGCGGCCCACGTCGAGCTTCACGTCGGCGTCGCTCATGAGGAGCGCCTGCGCGTCGGTGTTCACCGCGATGAACTCGACGCCGCGCAGTCCGAGCTCGATCATCCGGTTGACGGCGTTCACGCCGCCTCCGCCGACTCCGACCACCTTGATGACGGCGAGGTAGTTCTGGTTCTGGCTCATGCCGGCCTCCGTAGCCCTGGACCCTGTCTAAACCTTCAACCTCTAGTAGAGGTATAAAGAATTGCCGAGTATGCAATTCCTGCATTGAAAGTAAGCGGATGCCGCGGCGCGGCGCGGAGCCGTGCGGGCGTGTCGCGACATCCCGTCGCAGATCCGTCCTCCGAGGGCGTCAGCGGACGACGACGGCGTTGGGAGAGGACACGTCGTACTGCCGCACCGATGCGGGAGGACGCGCCGTCATGATCTTCGCCAGCACCGCGGCCTTGTCGGCGGACCTCTCCGCGCTGCCCCACACGACGGCGGTGCGGGTGGCCCCGAGCGTGAGCGTGACATCGTCCGGCGTACTCGCGGCGACGCGGGTGACCTGTGCGCGGATGTCGTCGGGCAGCGAATGCATGACCTGGCCGGCAGCGAGGAAGGCATCCGATCCCACGCCGCCGTCGATCTCGAGCACGGGAAGCCCCGCAGGCGCCTCGGCCGCCGTGGAGAGCGCCACCCCGGCCGCATCGACGACGGTCGCTCCGGCCCGCGTCTCGATGACCCCGATCGGGGTGCGCTCCACGATCCGCACGACCAGCTCGTGCGGCGGCCGCGCTTCGAGCGTGTACGACTCGACGAGCGGGAACGCGATGAGCGCCGCCTTCACGGCGCTCTCGTCGACCAGCGGGATCGGCGTCCCGAGCTGAGCGTCCAGTGCCGCCACCACCTGTGCGTCGTCGAGCTGCTCGGCGCCGACCACCGTGATCGTCTCGACGGCGAAGAGCGGGCTGTACGCCGCGCCGAGCGTACCGAGTGCCAGCACGACGACCGCGGCGACCGACCCGATCCACACGGCCCGCCGACGGCGCTGGCGGGTGGTGAAGCGGCGGACCTCGGCGCGGAGGGCCTTCCGGCGTGCACGCGCCGCACGCCAGACTTCGCTCCAGCCGATCGACTCGGCGTCCGGCGCGGGACGGGGCGCAGCATCCGGACGCGTCGCTACCGGCGACGCCTCGGCGCCCGACGGCGACGAGGGGCCGGTGAGCGGGATCACCGGCGCCGTGCCGAGATCCTCGTCGAGGACGTCGGCGGCCGAGCTCACCGGCTCGGCCGAGTGCACCGGGGCACTGGGCTTCGCCTCGCCACGCACGGGCGGCGGCAGCGGCGAGGGCCGGCGCATCCGCTCCTACTCCCCCTCGTCCGCGGGCCCGATGGCGTCGAGCGCTTCGAGGACCTGCGGAATGATGAGGTTCACGTTCCCGCAGCCCAGCGTGATGACGAAGTCGCCGTCGCGCGCGACGGACGCGGTGTACTCCGCGGCCTCCTGCCACTCCGGCACGTAGTGCACGTGCGCGGGGTCGGCGAACGCGTCGCTCACGAGTTCTCCCGTCACTCCGGGCACCGGGTCCTCGCGGGCGCCGTAGACGTCGAGCATGACCGTGTGGTCGGCGTGGTCCTCGAGCACCTGGGCGAACTCGCGATACATCTCCTGGGTGCGCGAGTACGTGTGCGGCTGCTGGATCGCGATGATGCGTCCGTCGCCGACGACCGTCCGGGCCGCGATGAGCGCCGCCTCGACCTCGGTCGGGTGATGCGCGTAGTCGTCGTACACGCTGACGCCCCGGCGGGACCCGTGGAGCTCGAACCGCCGGACCGTGCCGGCGAACTCCTCGACCGCGCGCACCGCGGGCTCGAGAGCGAACCCGAGCGTGAGCAGCACCGCGACGGCTCCCGCGGCGTTGACGGCGTTGTGAGCGCCGGGCACCGGCAGCCGTCCGGACGCCGTCTCGCCTTCGTGGTCGAGCGTGAACGCGACGGGACCGTCGGTGCGGATGTCGCGCACGCGCACCGTCGCATCGGCGGACTCGCCGAACGTGACGACCCGCGAGTGGGTGAGCCGTGCGGTCACGAGGCGTGCACCGGCGTCGTCGGAGGAGATCACGACGGCCTCGCGAGCGCCGTCTCCGAAACGGGCGAACGCCTCATAGAAAGCTTCGCTCGAGCCCCAGTGGTCGAGGTGGTCCGGATCCACGTTCGTGATGAGCGCGACCGAGGTGTCGTAGAGCAGGAACGTGCCGTCGGACTCGTCGGCTTCGATGACGAAGAGGTCGTCCGAGCCGGTGCCGCTCGAGACGCCGAGCTGCGCGATCACCCCGCCGTTGACGAACGTGGGATCCGCATTGAGCGCGCGCAGAGCGGTGACGATCATGCCCGTCGACGTCGTCTTGCCGTGCGCGCCGGCCACCGACACGAGGCGGCGCCCGCCGATGAGCCAGTGGAGCGCCTGCGAGCGGTGGATGACGTGGAGACCGCGCTCCCTCGCGAGCAGGAACTCCGGGTTCTCCGGCCAGATCGCACCCGTGTGGACGACCGTGTCGACGTCGTCGCCCAGATTCGCGGCGTCATGCCCGACGTGAACGGTGGCGCCGAGCTCGGCGAGCTCGCGCAGCGCTCGACTGTCAGCGCGGTCCGAGCCCGATACGCGGATGCCGCGCGCGAGGAACATGCGAGCGAGTCCGGACATGCCCGATCCGCCGATGCCGATGAAGTGCGCGGCCTCGATGTTCTCGGGGATGGGAAGGGAGAGGTCGGGTCTGATCATGACCCGTCAATCCTAAGTTGGCTCGCGCCCCGCACGGCCCCGGCGCGCTGGGTACGCGGGCCGGCGTCAGCGCCCCGGGAGGTCCAGCGCCTGGTCGATGAGGGCGACCACGTTCTCGGTGCCGGTGCGGGTGCCGACGGATGCCGCCGCCTCCACCATCTGCGCGCGCCGCCCCTCGTCGGCCAGCAGCGGCACGATCTCGGCGCGGACCCGGTCGCCGGTCAGCTCGGCATCGGGGATGAGGATCGCCGCGCCGGCACGGATCGCCGACGACGCGTTGAGCGCCTGCTCCCCGTTGCCCACGGCATACGGCACATAGACCGCCGGGATGCCGAGCGCACTGATCTCGCTGACGGTCGCCGCCCCGGCCCGCGAGACGATCAGATCGGCCAGGGCGAACGCGAGATCCATTCGATCGACATAGCGGCGGACCGCGTATCCGGGCGCTTCGGGGTCCGAGAGGTCGGACCGCTCCCCCGTCACATGGAGCAGCTGCCATCCCGCCGCGACGACGTCACGCCACGCCTCGCCGTGGCCCTCGCCGAACGCCTCGTTCAGACGCTGCGCGCCGAGCGAGCCGCCGAACACGAGGAGCACCGGACGCGCGGCGTCGAGTCCGAAGTGCGCGGCGGCGACAGGGCGCAGCGTGCCACGGTCCAGGTCGACGATCTCGCGTCGCAGCGGCATCCCGACGACGAAGGAGCGCTTGAGCGGGGTGCCCTCGAAGGCGACGCCGACCTTGGCCGCCGTGCGCGCGCCGAGGACGTTCGCCATGCCGGGGCGCGCGTTGGCCTCGTGCACCACGAACGGCACCCGCGCGCGCCGCGCGGCGACATAGGCGGGCGCGGAGGCATAGCCGCCGAACCCGATGACCACGTCCACCCCGCGCGTCCTCACGTGCTCGCGCACCTGTGCCACCGCCCGCGGGAACCGCATCGGGAAGGATGCCGCAGCGCGATCGGGACGGCGAGGGAACGGCACTTTGTCGACGAACAGCAGCTCGTACCCGCGTTCCGGCACGAGCCGGGCCTCGAGACCCTCGCGCGTTCCGAGGACGAGGATCTCGGCATCCGGCTCGCGCTCGCGCAGCGCATCGGCCACGGCGAGCAGCGGGTTGACGTGCCCGGCGGTGCCACCGCCGGCGAGAAGGTACGTCGTCACCCACCGAGCCTATCCGGCGCGCCGCTGGCCCGGAGATCGCCGGTTCTCCGGGCGCCCCGCTTCCGCCGCATCCTGGGAAGCGGCGATCTCCGGGGAATCGCAGCCGGGTCAGCGGACGCCGGATGCCGCCATGCGCCGTGCCGCGGCGAGGTCGATCGCCGCCTGGCGGCGGGCGACAGCATCCGGCAGCGTGCGCGCGAAGGCGAGCAGCACGCCCGACGCGACCAGCACCGACAGCAGCGACGTGCCTCCCTGCGACATGAACGGGAGCGGCACGCCCAGAACCGGGAAGACCCGCAGCACGACGCCCACGTTGATCAGCGCCTGTCCGACGATCCAGACGGTGATGCCGCCGGCGGCGATGCGCACGAACGGGTCGTCGGTCTTGCGGATGATGTGGAAGGCGCCCACCGCGAACAGGGCGAACAGCGCGAGCACGACGCCGCAGCCGATGAGTCCGAGCTCTTCGCCGACGATCGCGAAGATGTAGTCGTTCGCTGCCGCGGGGAGCCAGTCGTACTTCTCGCGCGAGTTGCCGAGTCCCAGCCCGAAGACGCCGCCGCTCGCGAGGCCCCAGATGCCGTGCAGCGGCTGATAGCAGTCGTTGAAGTAGTCGTCGAGGCAGTTGGGGTTGAGGAAGCTCATGAACCGGCGCATGCGGTCGGGACTCGTGATCGCGAGGAACGCGACCGCCCCGGCCGCCGCGATCGCCGGGAGGATGAAGATGCGCAGCGGGACGCCCGAGAAGAACAGCGCACCCAGCACGATCAGCACGAGGATCATCGCCGTGCCGAGGTCGTCGCCCGCGAGGACGGTCGCGATCGCCAGTCCCGCCACCGGCACCAGCGGGATGAACACGTGCTGCCACTTGCGCAGGTGGTTCTGCTTGCGGAAGAGCACAAGGGCGACCCACAGTGCGAGCGCGAGCTTGAGGAACTCCGACGGCTGCGCCTGGAATCCGGCGATGATGATCCAGTTGCGGTTGCCGTCGGCACCGTGACCGAGCGGGGTGAACACCAGCAGCTGGAACACGATGGCGAAGATCAGCGCCGGCCACGCCATCTTCTTCAGGAACGGCACCGGCAGGCGGCTCGCGACGAACATCAGCGGGATGCCGACCACGGCGAACAATCCCTGCTTCAGCACGATCTCCCACGGCGCCTCGCCCCGCGCCGTCGCCGTCGCCGACGTCGCCGAGAGCACCATGACCAGGCCGAACACCGTCAGCAGCAGCGCCATCGACGCGATCAGCAGGAACTCGCTCGGCACCGGCGCGAACACGCGCCCGAGTGTCACCCGCGCGGCGAGACCACGGCGAGCAGGCGGATCAGGCGGGGTCTGCGGGGCCGGTCGGGTCCGCGGCTGCGTCGTGCTCACCTGCGGCCCCCGTCTCGATGCGTTCCCTCACTGCGGTCGCGAATCGGCGACCCCGGTCGGCGTAGGAAGCGAACTGATCGAAGGATGCCGCGGCGGGGGCGAGCAGAACGACGTCCCCGTCACGCGCGATCCCAGCCGCCAGTTCGACGACGCGCGCCATGACGTCTTCAGTCTCGGTCGCCTCCACCTCGAACAGGGGCACCCCCGGCGCGTGTCGCGAGAACGCCGTCACCACCGCTTCGCGCTCGACCCCGATGACGATCGCCGCTTTCGCCTGCGCGCCGCGCCCGGCGATGAGCTCGGAGATGTCGACGCCCTTGAGGAGGCCTCCGACGATCCATACCGCACCCGGGTACGCGGCGAGTGACGACGCGGCGGCGTGAGGGTTCGTCGCCTTCGAGTCGTCGACCCACGCGACGCCCTCGTGCCGTGCGACGAGCTCGATGCGGTGCGGGTCGAGCCGGAAGCCGCGCAGGGCCTCGCGCACGTTCCCCGGCGAGACGTCGAGCGAGCGTGCGAGCGCCGCTGCGGCGAGGACGTTGGCGGCCATGTGCGGCGCCGCGAGTCCGAGTTCGGCCAGTTCGGCGACGGTCGTGAGCTCGAGCGCGCTCGTGCGGCGATCGTCGAGGAACGCACGGTCGACGAGGATGCCGTCCACCACCCCGACGTCGCTCGGACCGGGAACACCGAGATCGAAGCCGATCGCCCGTGCGCCCTCGACGACGTCGGCATCCTCGACCATCGCCCGGGTCGCGGCATCCGCTTTGTTGTACACGCACGCGACGCGCGTGTTGTCGTACACGTGGGCCTTGGCCTGGCGATACGCCTCAGCCGAGCCGTGCCACTCGAGGTGGTCGTCGGCGAGGTTCAGGCACACTGCCGCGTGCGGCGAGACCGGCTCGGGCGAATCCTGCAGCCCGAGGTACCACAGCTGGTGGCTGGACAGCTCGACGACGAGCGCGTCGAAGCCTGCGGGATCGCGGACAGCGTCCAGCACCGGGGTTCCGATGTTGCCGACCGGCGCAGCGCGCAGGCCGCCCGTGACGAGCATCGTCGCGGTGAGCCGGGTGGTCGTGGTCTTGCCGTTCGTCCCGGTGATGAGGATCCACTCGGCAGGAGTGCCGTCGGCGCGCACGACCTTGTCCCGCACGCGCCACGCGAGCTCCACGTCCCCCCACAGGGCGATGCCCGATTCGCGCGCCCATTCGATGAGCGGATGCCGCGGCGAGAACCCCGGAGAGGCCACGACGACGTCAGGGGCGAAGTCAGCGAGATCCGCGGGCACCGTCTCGAGCGGGCCGGTCCACAGGCGCACCCCGATCACGGGGAGCAGGCGCGCGTACTCCTCATCGGCGCGTTCGGTGACGACGAGCACGTCGGCACCGAGCTCCGCGAGGGTGTCGGCGACCGAGAATCCGGTCACCGACAGGCCGAGCACCGCGACCCGCAGGCCCTTCCAGTCCGCGTGCCAGCTGGTGAGGGTGTTCAGGCGATCCGAGGTCATGTCTGGGAGAGCCACTCGACGTAGAAGAACCCGATCCCCGACACCGCGAGCAGTCCGGCGATGATCCACATCCGCACGGTGATCTTCACCTCGGGCCAGCCACGCATCTCGAGATGATGGTGGAAGGGACTCATGAGGAAGAGTCGCTTGCCGCGGGTCGCCTTGAAGTAGAGGCGCTGCAGGATCACCGAGCCGGGGCCGATGATGAACACTCCGGCGACCAGCACCGAGAGCAGTTCGGTGCGGGTGAGGATCGCCATCGCCGCGATGACACCGCCGATGGCCATCGACCCGACATCGCCCATGAAGATCTCGGCCTTGGGCGCCTGCCACCACAGGAAGCCGACGAGCGCGCCCACGACCGACGCCGAGACGATCGCGAGATCGAACGGATTGGGCGTGGGATAGCACGCCGACAGCGCGCCCGGCGAGAGACCCTCGCCACCCCAGCACGCCTGGTTGAACTGCCAGAAGGCGATGAGACTGTACGCGCCCGTGACGAAGATTCCGGCACCCGCGGCGAGGCCGTCGAGCCCGTCGGTGAGGTTCACGCCGTTGGAGTAGGCGACCCCGATGAAGGACGTCCAGGCCAGGTAGAGCAGCCAGCCCAGGATCGGACCGAGCGCCATGAACGACAGCACCGGCAGGTCGCGGAACACCGATACGTACGGCGACGCGGGTGTCTCGCCCCACGTGTTGGGGAAGTTGAGCGCGACGATCGCGAACGGCACCACGACGAGGATCTGTCCGACGATCTTGCGCCAGCCGCTGAGGCCGAGGCTGCGCTGACTGCGCACCTTCATGTAGTCGTCGATGAAGCCGATCACGCCGAAGCCGACCATCATCCACAGAACCAGGAGACCCGAGATGGTCGGCGGGTTGTTGCCGGTGAACGCGCCGACGAAGTAGCCGACCAGCGTGCCGGCGATGAAGATCGTGCCGCCCATCGTCGGGGTTCCGCGCTTTGCGCCGTGGCTGGGATTGTGGACGTTCTCGGGGGTGCGGATCACCTGTCCCCAGCCCCACTTCCGGAAGAGCCGCAGGAAGATCGGGGTGAGGAAGAGCGTGAACGCCAGCGAGATCGCGGCCGCGGTCAGGAGGGATCTCACGAGAACGATTCTCCCAGACGATCGCCGAGGAACCGCAGACGCGCCGAGTTCGAGGACTTCACCAGCACGCGGTCGCCGTCGCGCAGCTCGGTGAGGAGGTAGTCGTATGCCTCGTCGTCGGTGGCGAAGAACACGGCTTCCGCGTCCCACGATCCCTGGGCGACGGCCTCGAGATACATGCGCCGGGCGTCGGACCCGACGACGACGATCCGCTTGATCCCCAGCCGCACAGCCAGGAGTCCGACCCGGTCGTGCTCCTCCTCGGCGTGCTCGCCGAGCTCGCTCATCGCACCGAGCACGGCGACGGTGCGCTCTTCGGGACCGGTGATCTGCGCGAGAGTGCGCAGCGCGGCGGCCATCGAGTCGGGACTCGCGTTGTAGGCGTCGTTGATGATGCGCACGCGCTCCGAGCCCATCGGCTGCATGCGCCAGCGCTCGGCCAGCTCGACCGTCTCGAGCCGCGTGATGCATGCGGCGAGGGACACCCCGAGTGCGGTGGCCGCGGCGATGGCGGCGAGGGCGTTCATGACGTGGTGCTCGCCGAGCACGCGAAGCCGGAGCGGCAGGGATTCGCCGTCCGCCGTCACGACGCACGAGGTTCCGGATGCCTCCACCACGACGTCGTCCGCACGCACCTGCGCTCCCTGGCCACGACCGAACCAGCGCACCGAGACGCCCTGCTCAGCCGCGATGGGGGCCATCGCCGCCACGCGGGCGTCGTCGGCGTTGAGCACGGCGAGCCCGCCCGGGCGCAGCGCCCGCACGAGTTCGGACTTCGCGGCGAACGTCGCCTCGATCCCGCCGAAGCCCCCCGCGTGCGCCATGCCCACCATGAGGACGATGCCGAGGTCGGGCTCGACGAGCCCGGCGAGACGGGCGATCTCGCCCGGGGCGCTCGCTCCGAACTCGCTCACGAGGAATCGCGTGCCGTCGGTGACGCGCAGCATCGTGAGCGGCGCGCCGACCTCGTTGTTGAAGGACGCCTTCGGCGACACGGTCTCGCCCTCGTCCTCGAGGATGCGGGCGAGAAGGTTCTTCGTGGTGGTCTTGCCGTTGGAGCCGGTGATGCCCACGATGCGCAGCGCTCCCCTGTCGCGCACGGCGGCGACGACGTGGCGGGCGAGGTCGGCGAGAGCATCGACTGCGCTCGGCACGACGATCTGGGTCACCGCGGAGTCGACGATCCGCTCCACGATGGCGACCACGGCGCCGTTGGCCACGGCGGCGTCGACGAAGCGATGCCCGTCCGTCTCCTCACCGGGCTTCGCGACGAAGATGCCGCCCGGCTGGATCAGACGGGAGTCCGTGTCGACCGCGCCCGAGACGACGGTGTCGGCCGTGGCGCCGCCTGCGAGCACCGCGTCGCCTCGAACGGCATGGGTGAGCTGGGCGATGGTGAGGGCGATCATGTGTTCTCCGGCCGGATCGAGAGGTCACCCGAACTTGGGCAACAGCTCCGGTGCCGACGTCGCGGGCATGACGCGATAGGTCTTGAGGACCTGGGTCATCGCCTGCTGGAACGTGGGCCCGTTGGCCGCAGACGATGTTACCGTTTTGGGCTCGTCGAGCGTCACGATGACCAGGTACTGCGGGTCGTCCGCGGGAGCGAAGCCGAGCATCGTGGTGAAGTACACCCCGCGCTTGTAGCCGCCGTTGACGAGGTCGGGCTTCTCACCGGTTCCGGTCTTCCCTGCGATGCGGTATCCGGGAATCTGCACCATCGGCGCGAATGTCGACTGCAGGAAGACGTTCTCGAGCATCTTCCGCATCTGGACGGATGTGCTCTCCTTGAGCACACGCGTGGGCTCGGGCTCCTCGGGCTCGACGACGGTGCCGTCGGCCTTCGTGCAGGACTCGACGAGCGAGAGCGGCACCTTGATCCCGCCGTTGGCGATCGCCGCGTACGCACCCGCCAGCTCGGGGACCGTCGTGGTCAGACCCTGTCCGAATGCGGTGTTGTACGTGGTCTGGGCGCCCCAGTCCTCGATCGGGCGCAGCAGGCCTGTCTCCTCACCGCTGAAGTGGACGTCGCTTCCCGACCCGATCCCGAACTTCTTGAAGTAGTCGTAGCGGACCTGCGGCGACACCCGCTCGCTGAACTTCGAGATGCCGGCGTTCGACGAGTCCACGAGGACGCCCGTGAGCGTGTACGTGAAGGCCGGATGCTGGAACGAATCGCGGGCGAAGGCGCCGTTGGCGAAGAGCTCGTAGCCGGAGGCCACGACGGTGGAGTTGGGGTTCTGGCCGCCCGCGTCGATCACGGTGGCGGCCGTCAGGCCCTTGAACGTCGAGCCGGGCTCGAAGGTGCCCTCGAAGATCCTGCTGCCGCGCACGCCGTCGAGCGCCGTGGGATCGTTGGGGTCGATGGTCGGATACTCGGCGGCGGCCCTGATCTTGCCCGTGTTCACCTCGACGACGAAGATCGAGCCGGCCTCCGCGCGCCGCTCGACGACCTCCTCGCCGATGAGCTGCTGCAGGTACCACTGCAGATCGCGGTTGATCGTCAGCTCCAGCGTGCCGCCGTCGACGGCCGGCTGCTCGCGCCGCGTCCCTGGAATGATGACGCCGTCCTTGCCCCGCTGGTAGACGAGAGCGCCGTCGGTCGCCTGCAGGCAGTCGTCGTAGGACCGCTCGAGACCTTCGAGTGCGTCGCCGTCGGTGCCGATGAAGCCGACCAGGTTGCCGGCCACGGCGCCGTCGGGGTACGCCCGAGCGGGGTGCTGGACGCACGCGGTGTACGGGGTTCCCAGGTCCATCAGCGCGCGGTACTGCTCGGTGCTCACGCCGTTGCGCAGCAGGGCGTATTCCGACGTCGGATTCTCAGCGAGCGTGTCGGCCACGATCGCGCGCACTTCGTCGGCCGTCTGACCGGTGATCTCGGCGATGTCGGCCGAGACGTCCACCCACGGGTCGGCGTCGGACTTGTCAGCGGCGATCTCGGCGTCGATCTGCGAGATCAGCAGCGGGCTGAGCTGGCAGTCGTACTCCAGGATGCTGCCCGCGAGAGTCTGCCCGGACGCGTCGACGATCGACCCCCGCGTGCCGTGCAGGACCTGTCCACCCTTGAGGGCGACCTCGAGGGAGTCGGCGACGTGATCGTCGGCGTTGACGACCTGGATGTCGACCAGGCGCACGATGAACGCGCCGAGGACCGCCAGGACGACGGCGAGGGCGACGACGGTGCGGCGACGAGGGCTGCGGGTGCTGCGGGTCGTCATGTCATCAGTGTGTGCTCGGCGTGGGCAGTCCGTCGGTGATCGGCGGCGGAGTGTTGGCGACTCCGCTGTCTTCGACGGGAGTCACGGGGGCGACGGGCTTGCCCTTGATCGTCGCGTCGGGCGCCGTGACGAGGGGCGTGTCGGTGATGAGTGCGTTCGGCACCACCCCGCGCCCGATGGCGTCGACCGACGAGCGACCGTACGACACCTGCCCCGCCCCGAGGAGTGCCCCGTCACTCAGGCGGAGGTAGTTCGGCGACTCGTCGATGACCATGCCGAGCGCCGCCGCGTTGGCCGCCAGGTACTGCGGCGAGCCGAGTCCGGCGACCTCGTCGTACAGGATCTGCTTCTTGAACGTCAGGTCGCGCTGCTGCGAGCTGAGGCTCGAGAGCTCGTATGTGGCCTGCGTGGTCATGATCGACAGCGCCATCTGCGCGCCGGCGATGACGAACGCGCCGAGCACGGCCACGACGCCGTACAGCAGCTTCGGGCGACGCCGACGCGCCGGAGACGGGACGGCCCACAGGCGGCGGTCCGGGGACTCCGTCTGCACCGGCGCGACGGTTGGAGTGCGCAGGGCGCTCGTTGCGGTGCTCACGCGTTCTCCCGAACTCGCTCGGCGGCGCGCAGACGCACCGGGGTGGCTCGGGGGTTCACGGCGCGCTCCTCGTCGGAGGCGAGCTCCGCGCCCTTGACGAGGAGGCGGAAGCGCGGTGCGTGCTCGGGCAGCTCGACCGGAAGCCCGGCGGGCGCGGTCGAGGAGGAGGCATCCGCGAATTCGCGCTTGACGAGGCGGTCCTCGAGGGACTGATAGGCCAGCACGACGATGCGACCGCCGACGGGCAGGATGCTGAGCGCCGACGGGATCGCGTCCTCGAGCACGGACAGCTCGCGGTTGACCTCGATCCGCAGCGCCTGGAAGACGCGCTTCGCCGGGTGACCGGTGCGCTGCACCGCAGCGGGCGTTGCCGCCTGGAGGATCTCGACGAGCCGGCCGGAGCGCTCGATCGGCGCCTCTGCGCGCGCGGCGATGATCGCGCGGGCGTAACGGCCCGCCAGCTTCTCCTCGCCGTAGCGCTCGAAGATGCGACGCAGGTCGCCCTCTCCGTAGGTGGCGAGGATGTCAGCCGCCGTCGTACCGGACGACTGGTCCATGCGCATGTCGAGCGGCGCGTCGTGCGAGTACGCGAAGCCGCGGTCGGCCACGTCGAGCTGAAGCGACGAGACGCCGAGGTCGAAGAGGATGCCGTCCGCGGCCGCGAAGCCGGCGCCGGTGACCGCCTCGGCGATGCCGTCGTACACCGTGTGCACGAGCGTCACGCGGTCGCCGAAGCGGCTGAGGCGCTCGCCCGCGATGCGCAGTGCGTCGGTGTCGCGATCCAACCCGATCAGGTGGAGACCCGGGAACCGCTCGAGGAACGCTTCGGAGTGGCCGCCCATGCCGAGGGTCGCGTCCACGAACACCGCCCCGTCGCGCTGGAGCGCCGGGGCGAGCAGTTCGAGGCAGCGCTCGAGGAGGACCGGGGTGTGGATGTCGCGGAGGCTCATATCGATCTGGACCCTGGTCCCTCGGCCCTGATCCCCATCCGCTCCGACCTGACACCGGGGAAGTGCGTCAGGGAGGGCGGCTGGGAGTCAGGACCGAGGGCTCAGAACAGGCCCGGGATCACCTCCTGCTCCAGCTCGGCATAGCTCTCTTCGTTCGCGTCGGCGTAGGTGTTCCAGGCGTCGGCGTTCCAGATCTCGGCGTGGGCGCCCACGCCGGTGACGACGAGGTCGCGCTCCAGGCCCGCGTAGGCGCGCAGCGGGACCGGAAGGGTGATGCGGTTCTGGCTGTCGGGCTTCTCGGCGCTCGCGCCGGAGAGGAACATGCGCAGGAAGTCACGGGCCTGCTTGTTGGCCAGCGGCGCCTCGCGGATGCGCTCGTGCACGCGCTCGAATTCCTCGGTGCTGAACACGTAGAGGCAGCGGTCCTGACCGCGCGTCACGACGACGCCCCCGCCGAGGTCGTCGCGGAACTTCGCCGGGAGGATGACGCGGCCTTTGTCGTCGAGTTTGGGAGTGTGCGTGCCAAGAAGCATCGGCTCATCACTCCCCTTCGACCGGCCCCCGCAGGATGCTCGCCACTTTACTCCACTTCCCTCCACTTTGTCATCAACTTCGGGGGTATTCCTCCCCGGCGCCCCCTTCCGGCGCGGGTGCCGTGGTGCCGGGGCAAAGAAAAAGCACCGACCCGGAGGTCGGTGCTTGTCTCTCGCGTCAGCGGAGGGTGCGGATCAGCGCTCCCCTTGGCGCTTGTCCCATCTGTCGTTCATGCGATCCATGAAGGAAGCGCTCTGATGTGCGGAGGGAGACGGCTTGGCGGGCTCTTCGCGAACGCGCCCGGGGCCGCGTGTGGGAGTGACGGCGAGGAGCACCCCGCCCAGCATCACGACGAAGCCGATCACACCCACCACGATGAGCGGAAGCGAGACGCCGACGATCAGCCCGCCCAGACCGAGCAGCACGAGGATCGTGCCGTACACGATGTTGCGGTAGCTGAGAGTGCGGCCGTCGCGGGGCGCACTGACGACGTCGGCGTCGTTGCGCATGAGATGGCGTTCCATCTCATCGAGCAGACGCTGCTCCTGTTCGGAGAGTGGCATGCATCCCCCTCTTTTGCTCGGGTACGACGATTCTACGCGTGCCGTTGATCACTAGGCTAGGCCCGTGTCCGCCTCTCCAGACCCGGTTGAAGCCATTTCCCAGCGTCTGGACATGTTCGTCTCGGCTCAGCGTCAGGACGCGGCCCATCTCGGATCCGAGGCCGACCTCTTCATCGAGGCCGCCGCCGCCGCCGTATCGGGAGGCAAGCGCCTGCGCGGGCGATTCTGCGTCGCGGGGTGGAGGGTAGTGGAGGAGGCCTCCGGGCCTGCGGGTCCGGCGCCCGCGGATGTGGTGGCGGCCGCGGCATCCCTCGAGGTGTTCCACGCCGCAGCCCTCGTCCACGACGACGTGATCGACAACTCCGACACCCGCCGAGGTCGCCCCGCCGCGCACCGCGCGATGGAGGCCTCGCACCGTGGAGCGCAGTGGGCCGGGGATGCCGCATCCTTCGGCCGATCGGCAGCCATCCTCCTCGGCGACCTCCTCGTCGCGTGGAGTGACGACCTGTTCGAGGAGGGGCTGACCCTCGCTCAGCCGGCGCGCGCCGCGGCCGCGCGAGGCGAGTACGCGACCATGCGGCGCGAGGTCACGATCGGCCAGTTCCTCGACATCGCCGAGGAGTCCGCGTTCGTCACCGAGCCCGACGAGCGGCACGCGGAGCGGGCGCTGCGCGTCGCGTCCCTGAAGTCGGCGCGCTACAGCATCCAGCAGCCCCTTGCGATCGGCGCGGCGCTTTCGGGCGCCGACGCCGCGCAATCCGCAGCATTGGCGGCGTTCGGACACCCCGTGGGCATGGCATTCCAGCTGCGCGACGACGTGCTCGGCGTGTTCGGCGACGAGCGCGAGACGGGCAAGCCGTCGGGCGACGATCTTCGCGAAGGAAAGCGGACCGTCCTGATCGCGTATGCGCGGGAGGCGCTGGCTCCCCCGGCTCGGCGGATCATCGACGAGCTGCTGGGTGACCCGACGTTGGATGCCGGTCAGATCTCGGCACTCCAGCGGACGATCGTCGAGAGCGGCGCCCTCGAGCGGGTCGAGGCGCTCATCGCGGACTACGCGCGCGAAGCCGAGCGGGCGCTGTCGGGCGCGCGACTGGGAAACGCCGCGGTGGGAGAGCTGCGCGATCTCGCTCGCGCAGCCACTGTCCGCGTCACCTGACGGGCGGGATCCCGCCTTACGCGAGCGTCTGCGCGACGCGCCGCACCTCTGCCTTGCGTCCCGCGATCAGCGCCTCGATCGGAGCGATGCCGATGGACTCATCGGGGCTGAGGAGCCAGTCGAGCGCCTCGTCGTCGGAGAACCCGGCGTCGTGCAGCACGATCACGGTGCCTCTCAGAGACGCGATCGGATGGCCGTCCACGATGAACACGGCCGGAACCCGGAGCGCCCCGTCGCGGCGCGTGCCGATCAGGTAGGACTCATCGAGGAACCGGCGGACGCGTCCCAGCGGTTCGCCGAGCACCTCCACGAGCTCGGGAAGGGTGAGCCATTCGGTCTCCACGCGCGCAGCGTCGTCAGCGGTCACCCAGCAACTATTGCACTCCCCCGGGACTGTGCGCACACGCGAGTGGACGACCCCGTTCGTCACATTGATCACAGAGGCCCCACATTGCACACCCGTTGACACCCGTAGCCATCCGTGACAGCGTGCTGGGAGTCGTAGGAGGGGGATCACCGTGCGACCCAATACTCGAACCGACCGCATCCGAGCACCTCGCGCTGCACTCACCGTCATGCCCGCGGCCGTCGTCGGATCGATCGCGCTGGTGCTCTCGTCCGCACCGGCCGAGGCATTCGACGCGGCTGAGGAGCGGATGCCGCGACCCGCACTCGCGGACGGCCGGCACGTCTTCGCTGCCAGGACGGGCCCGTCGGTCCCGCTGGTGCGCGCCCTCCCCGCCATGAACGCCGCGCCCGCCACCTACACGGTCAAGCGCGGCGACACCGTGAGCGCGATCGCCGCGCGCCACGGCCTGCGCACGGCCGACGTCCTCGCGATCAACGGCCTGACGTGGCGGTCGGTGATCTACCCGGGCCAGGTCCTCAGGCTCTCCGCCGCCCGGGCCGCTGCGCCCGCGCCCGCCACGCCGAGCGCGGCGACGGGAACGTACACGGTGAAAGGCGGCGACACCGTCAGCGCAATCGCGCAGAGGCACGGCATCTCGGTCCAGGCGGTGCTCTCCGCCAACCGGCTCGGCTGGTCTTCGATCATCTACCCCGGTCAGAAGCTCCGGATCCCGGGCAGGGCCGTTCCCGCGGCGGCGACGAAGCCCGCTGCGCCCGCACCTGCTCCGGCGACGACGTCCTACGTGGTGAGAGCGGGCGACACGGTCACCGCGATCGCGCAGCGGCACGGCGTCGGCGTGAACGCCGTACTCACGGCGAACAAGCTGTCCGCGGCGTCGATCATCTACCCCGGTCAGAAGCTGGCGATACCCGCGAAGGCGAGCGCAGCGGTGAGTGCTCCGGCGGCTGCGACAGGCCTCGACGCGCCGCAGACCGAGAACGCGCGCCTGATCATCCGGATCGGTCGCGAGCTGGGCGTGCCCGACCGCGGCATCGCGATCGCCCTCGGCACCGCCATGCAGGAGTCCTGGATCCGCAACCTCGACTGGGGTGACCGGGACTCGCTGGGACTGTTCCAGCAGCGACCGAGCACGGGCTGGGGCACCGCCGACCAGGTGCGCGACCGAGTGAGGTCCATCAAGGCGTTCTACGGTGGCCCCGGCGACCCCAACGGCACGCGGACGCGGGGCCTCCTCGACATCCCCGACTGGCAGAGCATGAGCTTCGCACAGGCGGCGCAGGCGGTGCAGGTCTCGGCGTATCCGGATCGTTACGCGCGGTGGGAGAAGCCCGCCTACGCCTGGCTCGCCGCGCTCGGCTGAGCCGTGGCATCCGCGTCACAGGGTGAGCCGCTCCGCGGCCTGACAGGTGTGCGTCCGTAGACTTCTCGCGTGAGCACGAGCCAGCAGACGGATCCGCTGATCGGCCGTCTGGTCGACGGCCGGTACCGCGTCCGCGCTCGCATCGCGCGCGGAGGCATGGCGACCGTCTACGTGGCCACCGATCTGCGCCTCGAACGCCGAATCGCGCTCAAGGTGATGCACGGCCACCTCAGCGACGACACGGTGTTCCAGAGCCGCTTCATCCAGGAGGCACGCGCCGCCGCACGGCTCGCCGATCCGCATGTGGTGAACGTCTTCGACCAGGGTCAGGACGGCGACATGGCCTACCTGGTCATGGAGTACCTTCCGGGAATCACGCTGCGCGAGCTCCTGCGCGAGCAGCGGCGACTCACGGTTCCGCAGGCCGTGTCGATCCTCGACGCGATCCTCTCGGGCCTGGCCGCCGCCCACCGAGCGGGAATCGTCCACCGCGACGTGAAGCCGGAGAACGTGCTGCTCGCCGAGGACGGCCGCATCAAGATCGGCGACTTCGGTCTGGCGCGTGCGACGACCGCCAACACGGCGACCGGTGCGCAACTGCTGGGGACCATCGCCTACCTCGCGCCGGAGCTCGTCACGCGCGGCACCGCGGATGCACGAAGCGACATCTACGCGTTGGGCATCATGCTGTACGAGATGCTCACCGGCGAGCAGCCCTACAAGGGCGAGCAGCCGATGCAGATCGCCTTCCAGCACGCGACGGATTCCGTGCCGCGTCCCAGCGTCAAGAACCCCGGCGTTCCCGAGCCTCTCGACGAGCTGGTGCTGTGGGCGACGGAGAAGAACCCCGACGACCGACCGGTCGACGCGCGCGAGATGCTCGAGCGGCTCCGCGAGATCGAGCGCGAGCTCGCCATTGCTCCGGTCGTGACCCGCACCGCGATCATCGGAGCCCCGCGCGACGAGGGCATCCCGTCGGGCGAGCTCACCGCCGTCCTGCCGTCGACCGGCATGAGCCTGACCGCCACGCACCCGATCGACGAGGTCGACAACGCCACGCAGCTGCGCAGTGCCATGAAGCGGCGACGGTCGCGCGGGGCGTGGATCGTCGCCCTCGTCGTTCTCCTGGCCGCTCTCGCCGCGGGCCTCGGCTGGTGGTTCGGCTCCGGTCCGGGTTCGATGGTGGCGGTGGCGGATGTCTCGGGCATGACCTTCGCCGAAGCCCAGGAGCGTCTGGCCGAGGACTCCCTCGTCGCGATCGAGCGCGGCGAGAACAGCATCGATGTCGAAGCGGGGCTCGCCATCGGCACCGATCCCCCGTCGGGTTCGCGCGTCGACAAGGACGCCGACATCACGGTTCTCATCTCCCTCGGCCCGGCCGAGGTGCAGCTGGAATCCATGCTGGGCAAGGACAAGACCGAGGTCACCGGCATCCTCGATGCGCAGGAGATCGCCGTCGACGGCGAGAGCCCCTTCTACACCGACACCGCCGCCGACGGCGTCGTCGGCGTGTTGATCCATCCTCGCGACGGCGGGGAGGACATCCCATGCGGTGAAGGCTGCACCGCGCGCCAGGGCGATACCGCGACGCTGTGGGTCTCGCTCGGCGCACTCCCGAGCGTCCGCGGCCAGGAGGTCGACGCGGCCCGCGCGACGCTGACGGATGCCCAGCTCGTGGTGACCGACGACGTGATCGAGAAGGCGAGCGACGACATCGCCGAGGGTCTGGTGATCGGCACGACCGAGCGCGAAGGCGGCACCTGGTGGCGTCCAGGCGACACCATCACGCTCATCGTGTCCACCGGTCCCCCGCTCTTCGAGGTTCCCGATGTCGTCGGCCAGTCCCGCGACACGGCGATCGCGAACCTCGAGGCCGCGGGGTTCCAGGTGGACTACTCGGCCCTCTGGACGCCGTTCCCCGATGAGGTGACCGAGGTCGCGTCATCCGATCCGGTGGCGGGCTCGATGCTGCTCAAGGGCACGCGCATCTACATCGAGATCACCGTCTCCGGCTGACGAGCCGACAGGCCCGCGCCGAGGCATCCGGCAAGCCGGGTCAGCGCTTCTCGAGCTCCTCGGCGACGAGGAAGGCCAGTTCGAGGGACTGCATGTGGTTCAGGCGCGGGTCGCACAGGCTCTCGTAGCGCGTCGCGAGAGCCGCCTCGTCGATCTCCTCGGAACCACCCAGGCACTCGGTGACGTCGTCGCCGGTGAGCTCGATGTGGATGCCGCCGGGGAACGTGCCGACGGCACGGTGGGCCTCGAAGAAGCCGCGCACCTCGTCGACCACGTCGTCGAAGCGACGCGTCTTGTAGCCGGTGGGCGTCGTCATGCCGTTGCCGTGCATCGGGTCGGTGACCCACAGCGGGGTCGCGCCCGAGTCCTTGACGGCCTCGAGCAGCGGGGGCAGTGCATCGCGGATCCTGCCCGCTCCCATGCGCGTGATGAAGGTGAGACGGCCGGGCTCGCGATTCGGATCGAGCTTGTCGATGAGCGCGAGCGCCGTCTCGGGCGACGTCGTCGGTCCGAGCTTCACGCCGATGGGGTTGCGGATCTTCGAGAAGTAGTCGACGTGCGCGCCGTCGAGGTCGCGCGTGCGCTCCCCGATCCACAGGAAGTGGGCCGACGTGTTGTAGGGCGTGCTCGTGCGCGAGTCGATGCGCGTCATCGGCCGCTCGTAGTCCATCAGGAGGCCCTCGTGCCCCGTGTAGAACTCGACGCGCTTGAGCTCGTCGAAGTTCGCGCCCGCGGCCTCCATGAAGCGGATCGCCCGATCGATCTCGGTCGCCATCCGCTCGTACTGCTGATTGGCCGGGTTCTGCGCGAAGCCCTTGTTCCACGAGTGGACCTCGCGCAGGTCGGCGAACCCACCCTGCGTGAACGCGCGGATCAGATTGATGGTCGAGGCCGCCGTGTGGTACCCCTTCAGCAGTCGCTGCGGGTCGGCCTGACGGGAGCCCTCGGTGAAGTCGTAGCCGTTGACGATGTCGCCGCGGTACGCCGGCAGCGTCACCTCGCCGCGCGTCTCGGAATCGCTCGAGCGCGGCTTGGCGAACTGCCCCGCCATGCGCCCCATCTTCACGATCGGCATCGACGCACCGTACGTGAGCACGACCGCCATCTGCAGCACCGTCTTGATGCGGTTGCGGATCTGCTCGGCGGTCGCCCCCGCGAAGGTCTCGGCGCAGTCGCCGCCCTGAAGCAGGAATGCCTCGCCCGATGCGGCGCGTCCGAGACGCTCCCGCAGGTTGTCGACCTCGCCCGCGAACACGAGCGGCGGCAGCGTGGCGAGCTCTGCGGATGCCGCAGCCACGGCGTCGGCGTCCGGCCAGGCGGGCTGCTGCTTGATGGGCAGGGTCCGCCAGTGGTCGAGGCTGTCGAGCTGCTGAAGCATCCCTCGATTCTAGTCGTGGCCGCGCAGGCCCCGGACCGTGTGACGCGGACGCTCAGGCCTTCGTCGGGAGCCGGTCCTTCACCGTCGAGGCGTAGACGTCCTCGTACTCCTGCTCCCCCAGTCGCTGCAGCGCGACCATGATCTCGTCCGTGATCGAACGCAGGATGTAGCGGTCGCCCTCCATGCCCGCGAACCGCGAGAAGTCGAGCGGTTCGCCGATCACGACGCCGACGCGCACGACATTGGGGAGACGCTGCCCGATCGGCATCATCGTGTCGGTGTCGACCATGACCACCGGCACGACCGGCACGTGGGCCTCCAGTGCCATGCGCGCGATGCCGGTGCGGCCTCGGTAGAGCTTGCCGTCGGGGCTGCGCGTGCCTTCGGGGTAGATGCCGAGCAGCTCGCCTCCGCCCAGCACCTGGAGGCCGGTGTTGAGAGAGGCCTCCGAGGCCTTTCCGCCGGACCGGTCGATCGGGAGCTGGCCGGTCCCCTTGAAGAAGACGCGGGTCGCCCAGCCTCTGAGCCCCTTGCCGGTGAAGTAGTCGCTCTTCGCGAGGAAGGCCACGCGGCGATCGATCATCAGCGGAAGCATCACCGAGTCGATGAACGACAGGTGGTTGCTCGCCAGGATCGCGCCGCCCTCCACGGGGATGTTGCGGCGGCCGACGATCCACGGGCGGAAGATCGCCTTCACGATCGGTCCGATCACCACGTACTTCATCAGCCAGTAGAACATCGCTACCCCTCTGCTCCCGCGAGGTCGGCGGCGCCGATCAGGCCGGCGTCGTTGACGAGCTGTGCGATCGCGAACGCGGCCACCGGCCGGTCGCCGTACCCCGGAAGAGACGTCTCGTAGGCGAGGCGGACCGGTGCGAGGAGATCCTCGCCCAGCTGCGCCACTCCTCCGCCGATGACGAAGAGCTCGGGATCGAGCACGGCCTGGAAGCCGCCGCAGGCCTCGCCGAGCGCCGTCGCGACGCGACGCAGCGCCTCGGTCGCTCCGGCATCGCCGGCGAGGACGAGCCTCGACACGGCGGGCCCGCTGATGGAGCCCTTCTCGGCCCGCAGATCGGCGAGCGCCTGACCGATGCCGCCCGCGTCGGCGATCGTGTTCGCCTCCCGCTGCAGCGCCCGTCCGGACGCATACTGCTCGAGGCATCCGTTCTGTCCGCAGCCGCACAGCAGACCGTCGCGCGTGAAGCGCGTGTGACCGAGCTCGGCGGCGATCCCATGACCGCCGCGGAACAGTTCGCCGTCGAGAACGATCGCTCCACCGACGCCGGTGCCCATCGTGAGCATGACCATGTTGTCGACGTCGCGGCCCGCGCCGAAGCGGAACTCCGCCCACCCGGCGGCGTTGGCATCGTTCTCGATCGTGACCGGCACATCGATGCCGGCCTCCAGCGTGGCCTTGAGGGGCTCGTTGCGCCAGGCGATGTTGGGCGCGTGGATCACCGTCGCGCCGTCCCGGTCGATGAACCCGGCGGCTGCGACGCCCACTGCGGCGATGTCGTGGCCGGCGGAGAAGTGCCGCGCCATGTCGATGACCGCGTCGGAGAGCGCCTTCGTGTCGATCGGTGTGTCCACGCGGAGCTTCTCGATGATGCGACCGTCGGGGTCGACGACCCCTCCTGCGATCTTCGTCCCGCCGATGTCGATACCGACCTTGAGCACCGCATTCCTCTCCGGCCGACGCGCGCGCGACGGCGCGATGAGTCTAGCGGCGCGACGAGTTCCACACTCCTGACGGATCGTCACACCCTTCGGATTAGACTCGAATGAGATCCACCCGAGATTCATCGTCCGGTACCGAAGGAGCTGCCGTGGTCCAATTCGAAGTCCCCGCAATCGTCCCCGCCGATCCCCAGGCGAATGTCGCCGATCTGCTCGTCGAGCGGGTGAAGGCGACGCCGCAGCTCGCGCTGTTCGCCGTCCCCGACGCGGGCGGCTGGCGCGACATCACGGCCGCCGACTTCCAGAAGCAGGTGGTGGCCCTCGCGAAGGGCTTCGTGGCCGCGGGCATCGAGCCGGGCGAGAAGGTCGCGTTCATCGCACGCACCACCTACGACTGGACGCTCGTCGATTTCGCACTCTTCTACGCGGGCGCTGTCATGGTCCCCGTGTACGAGACGAGCTCACCGTCGCAGATCAGCTGGATCCTCAACGACTCCGGCGCGATCGCGTGCCTGTCCGAGTCGGCCGATCACTCCGCGCGCCTCGATGAGATCCGCGCAGACGTGCCGTTGATCCGCTCGACGTGGGAGATGCAGCGCGGCGACCTCGACAAGCTCGTCGCCGGTGGCAAGGACGTCACCGATGCCGAGATCGAACGCCGTCGCAGCATCGCCAACGGCGCCGACATCGCGACCCTCATCTACACGTCCGGCTCGACGGGACGCCCGAAGGGGTGCGTGCTCACCCACAGCAACTTCGTGGAGCTCACCCGCAACTCGGCCAAGTCGCTCCACGAGGTCGTGGCCAAGCCGGGTGCGTCGACGCTGCTGTTCATCACGACGGCGCACATCTTCGCGCGCTTCATCTCGGTGCTGAACATCCACGCCGGCGTGAAGACCGGCCACCAGCCCGACACGAAGCAGCTGCTGCCGGCGCTCGGCTCGTTCAAGCCGACGTACCTGCTGGCGGTGCCGCGCGTGTTCGAGAAGGTGTACAACTCGGCCGAGCAGAAGGCCGAGGCGGGCGGTAAGGGCAAGATCTTCCGCGCCGCGGCCCACACCGCCGTCGAGCACTCGCGCCTCCTGCAGGAGGGCAAGAAGGTTCCCTTCATGACGAAGGTGAAGTTCAGGCTCTTCGACCGTCTCGTCTACAGCAAGCTGCGCACCGCCATGGGCGGCAACGTGGTGTACGCCGTGTCGGGCTCCGCTCCGCTCGGACACCGTCTCGGGCACTTCTTCCACAGCCTCGGCGTGACCATCCTCGAGGGCTACGGCCTCACCGAGACGACGGCGCCCGCGACGGTCAACCTCGCGACCAAGTCGAAGATCGGCACCGTCGGTCCAGTGCTCCCGGGTGTCGGCATCCGACTCGCCGAGGACGGCGAGATCCAGGTGCGCGGCATCAACGTGTTCAAGGAGTACTGGCGCAACCCCGAGGCGACGGCCGCGGCGTTCGACGGCGACTGGTTCAAGACCGGTGACATCGGCTCGTTCGATGACGAGGGCTTCCTCAGCATCACCGGCCGCAAGAAGGAGATCATCGTGACGGCCGGCGGCAAGAACGTCGCCCCCGCCGTGCTCGAGGATCCGATTCGCGCGAACCCGATCGTCGGTCAGGTCGTCGTCGTCGGCGACCAGAAGCCGTTCATCTCGGCGCTCATCACGCTGGACCCCGAGATGCTGCCGACGTGGCTGGCCAACAACGACCTTCCGGGCGACATGTCGCTGACGGACGCCTCCAAGAACGAGGCCGTCCGCGCCGAGGTGCAGCGCGCGATCGACCACGCGAACAAGTCCGTCTCGCGCGCCGAGTCGATCCGCAAGTTCACCATCCTCGACAGCGAGTGGACCGAGGCGAGCGGCCACCTCACGCCGAAGATGAGCATCAAGCGCAACGTCATCATGGATGACTTCGCCGGCGCCATCGAGGAGCTCTACAGCGTCCCGGTGAACACGTCCAACGTCTCGCTCAAGTAGAGCGCAGATCGGATGCCGGAGCCCCGGCCCTCTTCGGAGGGCCGGGGCTTCGTCTCACTCGGCGATGTGTACGCCTAGAACCAGCTGGACTCGCGGATCTCCCGCATCGCGATGCGACGCTCCTCGGGCGTGAGCCTCTTGAGGTAGAGCATCCCGTCGAGGTGGTCGGTCTCGTGCTGCAGAGCCTGAGCCATGAGCCCTTCGCCCTCCAGCACGACCTCGTTGCCGTCGAGGTCGATGCCGGTGACCCGCGCCCACGGGTGGCGCACGGCGTCATGCCACAGCCCCGGCACGGACAGACATCCTTCCCCGATCGCCTCCGGCTCGCCGGAGACCTCCAGCACGGGGTTGAGCACGTAGCCGATGTCTCCGTCGATGTTGTAGCTGAAGGCGCGGAGCCCGACGCCGATCTGCGGTGCCGCGAGACCTGCGCGGCCGGGGAGCTCGACCGTGTCGAGCAGGTCGCGCACGAGTGCGCGCACGCCGTCGTCGATGTCGCCGATCGGCGCGCTCGCGGACGTGAGCACGGGGTCGCCGAAGACCCGGATGGAACGAACTGCCATGACGCGACTATGCGGCGGACGCGTAGGTGCGCAGACCCTCGACGACGGTCGCGGCGAGATCGCGTGCAGCGTCTCGCGTGGCCTGCTGCAGGTCGCGGAAGACGATGGCGCTGCCGGCCGCGATGTGCGAGTCGTAGGGCATGCGGACGACGGCGCGCACGCGGGTGCGGAAATGCGCCTCGAGCTCCTCGAGCTGCACGAGAGGGTTGCCGGGCCGCGAGTTGTTCAGCACCACAACGGCACCGCGCACCTTGTCGGCGTAGCCGTTGGTCTCGAGCCACGTGAGCGTCTCGGACGCGAGCCGCGCCTCGTCGACGCTGAGTCCCGAGACGATGACGAGCTGGTCGGCCAGTTCGAGTGTCGCGCCCATCACGGAGTGCACGATCCCGGTGCCGGTGTCGGTGAGCACGATCGAGTAGTAGTGGGCGGCGAGCGTGGCGACATCGCGATAGTCCGCGTCGCTGAACGCCTCGGATACGCGGGGGTCGGAATCCGACGCCACGACGTCGAGGCGGGTCTCGTCGCGCGCGACGATGTCGGAGAGGTCGTTGAACCCGACCACGTCGCCCCGCGCACGCACGAGATCGCGCACCGTCTTCCCGCTGGCGCGTGCGATGCGCTCGGCGAGCGTGCCGCGGTCGGGGTTCGCGTCGACGGCGATCACGCGGTCGTCGCGCGCATCGGCGAGTGCCATGCCGAGCAGGGTGGTGACGGTCGTCTTGCCGACGCCTCCCTTGCGCGAGAGCACCGGCACGAAGCGGGCGCCGCCGTGGAGCGGCGCTGCGATGCGGCGGTCGAGCTCCTTGCGAGCGCGGGCGCGCTTGCCGTCGCCGAGGTTGATGCGCCTCCCCGAGATCGAGTACACCAGGTGCTGCCAGTAGCCCTCCGGCTCGCTCCGGACGACCTGGTGCGGGTCGAGCAGGCGGTCGGCGGTCAGCAGATCGGCCGTCTCGCGATCGGGCTCGAACTCGCCCAGGCGCTTCGAGGTGAGACTCACGTCCGCGTTCGGGTAGGAAACGCGCTCCACGGGAGCTGCGGCCGCGGGGCGCGGGACGGCGGCGGCCGCTGCGGAGACCGGCGGGTCTTCGTGCGCCCCGGCGGTCAGGTCGGATGCCGCCGTCTCGCCCTCGTCCGCGACGTCGGCGGGCTCGGCGGCCGACGGGAACTCCGGCGCGAAGCCTTCGCCCACGACGTCGGCGTCGGCGATGTCCTCCACCGGCTGCCAGTCCTCGACGTCGTCCTCGACGGTCCAGTCCTCGGTCTCGGCACTCTCGACCAACTCGGCCTCGGCCGTGTCGGCCGGGATCTCGACGACGAACGGCATGCCGCCGTCGATGACCTCGTCCTCGACGAGATCGTCGTCCTCCTCTTCGGAGGGCAGTTCGACGTTCACCTGTGCGGTGGCGCCGCCGAGGATGCCGATTCCGCTGGTGTCGAGGCTGCCCGTGTCGGAGAGCACACCGTTCTCGGATTCGTCGGGCGTGTGGTCAGGGCGATCAGGCGTCACTGCGTCATTCTCCAAGCCAGGGAGGGGAATTCGGGTGAGTTCCGCCCTCCAGGTTACTGCGCGGGGCGGATCACGACCAAAAGGTCTCCTGCATCCACCTGCTGCGTCTCGCTGATCGCGAGGCGCTCCACGACGCCGTCGACGGGCGACGTGATGGCTGCCTCCATCTTCATCGCCTCGATCGACGCCACCGGCTGACCGGCGGTCACCGTGTCGCCGACCGATGCCTTCAATGTGACGACGCCCGAGAAGGGAGCGGCCACCTGACCGGGCTTCGTGGTGTCGGCACGCTCAGCCTGCTTGACGTCCACCGTGATGCTGCGGTCGCGCACGAAGACCGGTCGGAGCTGTCCGTTGAGCGTCGTCATGACGGTGCGGATGCCCTTGGCATCGGCCTCGCCGATCGCCTCCAGACCGACGTAGAGCTGCACACCGGGGTCGATCTCGGCGACGTGCTCCTCCCCCGGCTTGAGGCCGTAGAGGTAGTCGGGGGTTCCGAGCGCGGTCAGGTCGCCGTAGGTCGCGCGGTTCTTCTCGAACTCGCGCGCAGGGGCGGGGAAGAGCAGCCGGTTCAGGGTGCGACGCCGGTCGACGCCGTCGCCGGCGAGGCCTGCCCGCTCTTCGTCGGTGAGCGGCGGGACGTCGATCGATACGGTCCGGCCGGCGAGCACCTTCGTGCGGAAGGGCTCCGGCCACCCTCCGGGAAGGTCGCCCAGCTCACCCGCCATGAACCCGACGACCGAGTCCGGGATGTCGTAGTTCTGCGGGTTCTGCTCGAAGTCGGCCGGATCGGCCCGCACCGCGACGAGCGCGAGCGCGAGGTCGCCGACGACCTTCGAGGACGGCGTCACCTTGGGGATGCGACCGAGCAGCCGGTCCGCAGCGGCGTACATGTCCTCGATGAGTTCGAAGTCGTCGGCCAGCCCGAGCGCGATCGCCTGCTGGCGGAGGTTGGAGAGCTGGCCCCCGGGGATCTCGTGGTGATACACGCGGCCCGTCGGCGCGGGAAGACCGGATTCGAACGGGCGGTACAGGTGGCGAACGGCCTCCCAGTACGGCTCGAGGTCACTCACGGCCTGCAGGTCGAGGCCCGTGTCGCGGTCGGTGTGGGCCAGGGCTGCGACGAGGGCGGAGAGCGACGGCTGACTCGTCGTGCCCGACATCGGCGCGGCTGCGGCATCCACCGCGTCCACCCCGGCCGCACTCGCGGCGAGCAGCGTCGCGAGCTGACCCCCGGCCGTGTCGTGCGTGTGCAGGTGGACGGGAAGATCGAAGCGCTCGCGCAGGGCGGTCACCAGCTTGGCGGCTGCCGCGGGACGCAGCAGACCCGCCATGTCCTTGATCGCCAGCACGTGCGCACCGGCCTCGACGATCTGCTCGGCCAGCCGCAGGTAGTAGTCGAGCGTGTAGAGCTGCTCGGCCGGATCGAGGAGATCGGCGGTGTAGCAGACGGCCACCTCGGCGAGAGCCGTCCCCGTGCCGCGCACGGCCTCGATCGCCGGGCGCATCTGCGACACGTCGTTGAGCGCGTCGAAGATGCGGAAGATGTCGACGCCGGTCGCGGCGGCCTCATTCACGAACGCGTCCGTCACCTCGACCGGGCGCGGCGTGTAGCCCACCGTGTTGCGGCCGCGGAGGAGCATCTGGATCGGGATGTTGGGCATCGCCTCGCGCAGCGCCGCCAGACGCTCCCACGGGTCCTCGGCGAGGAAGCGCAGCGCGACGTCGTAGGTTGCACCTCCCCAGGCCTCGACCGACAGGAGCTGCGGGGTCATGCGAGCGACGTGCGGCCCGACGCGCACGAGATCGCGCGTGCGGACACGTGTGGCGAGGAGGGACTGGTGCGCGTCGCGGAACGTGGTCTCGGTGACGGCCAGCGGCGTCTGCTCACGAAGGGCGCGGGCGAATCCGTCGGGACCGAGCGCGCGCAGGCGCTCGAGCGTGCCGTGGGGCGGCGCGGCGCTGAGGTCGATGTGGGGCAGTTTGCTGCCCGGCGACACCGAGAGCGGCTTCTCGCCATAGGGACGGTTGACGGTCACGTCGGCGAGCCAGTTCAGGAGCTTCGTCGCGCGGTCGCGGGACGGGTTGCTCGTGAGCAGCAGCGGCCGCTCGTCGATGAAGGACGTGCTGACGTCGCCCGCGACGAACGCCTCGTCGTCGAGCACCGCCCGCAGGAACGGGATGTTCGTGGCGACTCCGCGAATGCGGAACTCGGCGAGGGCGCGACGCGCGCGAGTGACCGCCGCGGGGAAGTCGCGGGCGCGGCACGTGAGCTTGGCGAGCATCGAGTCGAAATGGGGACTGATCTGCGACCCTGCGGCGGTCGTGCCGCCGTCCAGACGGATGCCGGCGCCGCCCGGCGAGCGATAGGTCGTGATGCGGCCGGTGTCGGGGCGGAACCCCTGCGACGGGTCCTCCGTGGTGATCCGGCACTGAAGGGCCGCGCCGCGCAGCTGGATCTGGTCCTGCAGGAGACCCAGCTCGGCGAGCGTCTCCCCCGCGGCGATGCGCATCTGCGACTGCACGAGGTCGACATCCGTGACCTCCTCGGTCACGGTGTGCTCCACCTGGATGCGCGGGTTCATCTCGATGAAGACCACCTCGCCCGTGCGGGGGCCGGCGGTCTCGAGCAGGAACTCGACGGTCCCCGCGTTCTCGTAGCCGATGGACCGGGCGAACGCGACGGCGTAGGCGTGGAGCGCGTCGCGCACCGCGGGGTCGAGGTTCGGCGCGGGTGCGATCTCGATCACCTTCTGGTGACGCCGCTGCACAGAGCAGTCGCGTTCGAAAAGGTGCACCGTCTCGCCCGACTTGTCGGCGAGGATCTGCACCTCGATGTGACGCGGCCGCTGGACGGCCTGCTCGAGGAAGACGCGCGCATCGCCGAACGCGCTGCCGGCCTCGCGCATCGCTTCGGCCAGAGCGGGTGCCAGTTCCGCGGGCTGCTCGACACGGCGCATGCCGCGGCCGCCGCCGCCGGCGACCGCCTTGACGAAGATCGGGAAGCCGATGCCGTCCGCCTGCGCGACGAGCGCGTCGACGTCATCGGATGCGTCGGTCGAGCGCAGCACCGGAACACCGGCCGCGACCGCGTGCTGCTTGGCGGTGACCTTGTTCCCTGCCATCTCGAGCACGGACGAGGGCGGACCGATGAAGACCAGCCCGTTCTCGGCGCACTTCTCGGCGAGATCGGGATTCTCGGACAGGAACCCGTAACCGGGGTACACCGCGTCGGCGCCGGACGCCAGGGCGACCCGGATGATCTCATCGATGTCGAGGTAGGCGCGGACCGGATGCCCCTTCTCGCCGATCTCGTACGACTCGTCGGCTTTCTGGCGGTGCAGCGATCCGCGGTCCTCGAAGGGGAACACCGCGACGGTGCGAGCACCCAGCTCATACGCGGCGCGGAATGCTCGGATGGCGATTTCGCCGCGGTTCGCGACCAGGATCTTGCGGAACATTCGACCTCCGAAGGCGGCGATGCGGGCGGGCCTGAGTGTGCTCTCAGCCTAGGGGACGGTAACGTGGTGAATTGTGCACGTCCTTTCCGTCAGCTCGCTCAAGGGTGGTGTCGGCAAGACGACCGTGACTCTCGGACTCGCGTCGGCGGCTTTCGCCCGCGGTGTCCGCACGCTCGTCGTCGACCTAGACCCGCAATCCGACGTGTCGACGGGCATGGATATTCAGGTGGCAGGTCGCCTGAATGTCGCCGATGTCCTCGCCAATCCGAAGGAGAAGACGGTCCGTCAGGCCATCACCTCCAGCGGCTGGGCGAAGGTGCATCCGGGCACGATCGACGTCATGATCGGCAGCCCGTCTGCGATCAACTTCGACGGTCCCCACCCGAGCGTGCGCGACGTGTGGAAGCTCGAAGAAGCACTTGCCACGATCGAGGCCGACTACGACCTGGTCCTCATCGACTGCGCGCCGTCGCTCAACGCCCTCACCCGCACGGCCTGGGCCGCGAGCGACCGCGTCATCGTCATCACCGAGCCGGGCCTCTTCTCCGTCGCGGCTGCCGACCGCGCTCTCCGCGCGATCGAGGAGATCCGCCGCGGCCTCTCGCCGCGCCTGCAGCCTCTCGGCATCGTGGTCAATCGCGTGCGACCGCAGTCGATCGAGCACCAGTTCCGCATCAAGGAGCTTCGCGACATGTTCGGCCCGCTCGTCCTGTCGCCGCAGCTGCCGGAGCGCACGTCGCTCCAGCAGGCGCAGGGTGCGGCGAAGCCGCTCCACATCTGGCCCGGCGACTCGGCTCAGGAACTCGCAGCCGACTTCGACTCGCTCCTCGACCGCGTCATGCGCACCGGTCGCATCCCCGTGCCGGGCGAAGCCCGCATCTGACGCTCACGCTCAGAGCGGCCCGAGCACTCCGCTCCCCCGGCGAGCCTCGAAGATCAGCTGCGTCTCGGTCTTCGTGACGGCCGGATGGCTCGTGATGTGCTCGAGGATGAGGTCGCGCAGGCGCTCGGGACTCGCGACGGCGACGTGCACATGGAAGTCGTTGTCGCCGGAGACGTGCACGACCGAGAGTGCGCCCGGAATGCCGGCGAGCCGGTCGAAGAGCGCGTCGATGTGAGCGCGACTGTGGCTGGCGAGCTGCACCTGGATCACGGCCTGGATCGGCCTTCCCACGGCCGCGAGATCCACGCGCGCCGAGATGTCCGTGATGACCCCCGACTCGCGCAGCGCACGCACGCGATAAGCGCACGTCGATTCCGCAAGCCCCACGCGCGCCGCCAGCGCCGCGTTCGTCATGCGCCCGTCATCGATGAGCGCTGCCAGGAGGGCGCGATCCGTCGCGTCGAGCGCCGTGGCGACGACCTGCGGATTCTTCGGCGGGTGCGGCATCCGAACTCCTGACCTTGTGGAATCTACAACTCATACTCCCGTGAAGGCAGATCGCCGTCAAATACTCTTGCCTATTCCTGCGAAATCATCGACGATTCCTGCATGACACCGATGTCGCTGCATCCCGACAGCCTTGCCGTGCACGCCGGCCGCGATGACCTCGCCGCGCTGGGCGTCCACGCGTTGCCCCTCGATCTCTCGTCCACGAACCCGCTCCCCGGGATCGATGTCGGAGGTCTCTCGTACGAGGCCCTCGCGACCGGCGGCCACCCGTTCGAGGGCGGCTCTCACGTGTACGCGCGGCTGTGGAATCCCACGGTGGCGCGCTTCGAGGAGGCGCTGGCCCGCCTCGAGCACGCCGAGGAGGCCGTCGCTTTCTCGTCGGGGATGGCCGCCGTCACCGCCGTGCTCCTCGCCCTGTCGCACGAGCAGGGCAAGCGCCACGTGGTCGCCGTCCGTCCGCTGTACGGCGGCACCGACCACCTGCTGGCGTCGGGACTGCTGAGCGTCGAGGCCACCTACTGCGCGCCCGACGCCGTCGCCGCCTCGCTGCGTCCCGACACCGCACTCGTGATCCTGGAGTCCCCCGCGAACCCGACCCTCGAGCTCGTCGACATCCGCGCGGTCGTCGCGGCGGCGGGCGACGTGCCGGTGCTCGTCGACAACACGTTCGCTACGCCGGTGCTCCAGCATCCGCTCGACCTCGGTGCCGCGATCTCGCTGCACAGCGCCACCAAGTACCTCGGCGGCCACGGGGACGTCGTCGGCGGAGTCGTGGCATGCGATGCGGCCACCGCTGCCGCCCTGCGCCGCACTCGAGCCATCACGGGCGCGATCATGCATCCGCTGGCCGCCTACCTGCTGCACCGGGGCCTCGGCACCCTTCCGGTGCGGATGCGGGCACAGCAGGAGACCGCGCGGTCGGTCGCGAGCTGGCTCACGACGCGGCCGGAGGTGGCGCGCGTGCACTTCCCCGGGTTCGCGGAGTGCGACCCGTACGGCCTGGTCGGCACGCAGCAGGACGGGCCCGGCGCGATGATCGCGATCGAGCTCGCGGGCGGGTTCGACGCCGCCAGTGCGCTGACGTCGTCGGTCGGGCTCTTCACCCACGCGGTGTCACTGGGCAGCGTCGACTCGCTCATCCAGCATCCTGCCGCCCTCACACACCGTCCGGTGCAGAGCGAGGCCAAGCCGTCGGATGCACTCGTCCGCCTGTCGATCGGCCTCGAGGCGCCGCAGGATCTCATCGCCGACCTCGCTCAGGCGCTCTCCGCGGTGCCGGCCGCACGTCGGCCCGAGGTGGTCGCGGCGCTCTGACGCGATCGGATCTCGGAGGATCGACCGGATCTCGGAGGATTCCCGCGCGACCCTCAGAGATCCGCGAGATCCGCCGAGATCGCGCGGGCGGCACGCGCGCGCAGACACACCCCTGCCAGGGTGGTTCAGGATGCCTGGATCAGGCGGTGCGGGCGGCGCGGCGCAGCGCGAGCTCGTCCGTGGCGTCGGGCGTCTGGGCCTCGAACTCCACGAGCTCGGACTCGACCTCGCGCAGGACCTTGCCGACGGCGATGCCGAACACTCCCTGGCCGCGGCTGACGAGGTCGATGACCTCGTCGTTCGACGTGCACAGGTAGACCGAGGCACCGTCGCTCATGAGCGTGGTGCCGGCGAGGTCGCGGATGCCGGCAGCACGCAGCTGCTCGACAGCCGTTCGGATCTGCTGCAGCGAGATACCTGTGTCGAGGAGTCGCTTGACGAGCTTGAGCACGAGGATGTCGCGGAAGCCGTAGAGACGCTGGGATCCGGATCCGCTGGCACCGCGCACGGTCGGCTCGACGAGTTCGGTGCGTGCCCAGTAGTCGAGCTGGCGATAGGTGATGCCCGCCGCGCGTGCCGCCACCGCACCGCGGTAGCCGACCTCGTCATCCATGTCGGGCAGGCCATCGGTGAAGAGGAGCTCGGCGACGAACGGCTCGCCTTCGGCCACTTCTCGAGCAGTCATGCTCGGCCCCCCTCGGGATCGGATAGTTTTACGCTAGATGAGCCGCACCGCTCGGGCAACGACATCGGGCGGAACGCCCCGGCGTGTCGCGCGATACGGACCGCGCGGGTCAGGACAGCAGCCGCTCGAGCGCTCCGCGCACGAAGATCGACCGCACTTCGTCGAGGCGCTTGGCCAGCTCCGGTGCGAGCTCGCCTGCGCGGCCGCGCGAGGCGGCATCCGTGCGTCGCAGCAGCGGGGAGAGCGCCTGCTCGACGAGCGCCACGTCGCGTTCGGCGTTCTGTCGCAGGGCCCGGACGTGGCGCGGCTCGATTCCGTGCCGGTCGAGCGCGACCAGCGCGCGCAGCAGCGCGACGTCCTGCTCGGAGTAGCCGTCGGAACCGGTGATCACCCCGGTGCTGATGGCGTCGTTCAGCAGCTGCGGCGCAGCCCCTGCCGCGGCGAGCAGCTCGTCGCGGCGGTAGCGGCGCGGTGCCGGCACGATCGACGGCGGGGGGACGGCCGTGGGCGTGGCCGGCTGGCGGCCCGCGTCGACGTCTTCGAGGTACTCGCGGATCACGACGAGCGGCAGATAGTGGTCGCGCTGGAGTGTGAGCGCGAGGCGCAGCCGCTCGAGATCGGTGGGAGAGAACTTGCGGTAGCCCGACTCGGTGCGCAGCGGTGTGACGATCCCCTGCACCTCGAGGAAGCGGAGCTTGCTGGAGGTGAGCGACGGGAATTCCGGCGACAGCCGAGCGAGCACCTGCCCGATGCTCAGAAGACCCGCGGACGCTGATCGTTCGCGGGAGGATGCGGCCGGCATCACCCTTCCGCGACCTGGGCGAGGTCGGCGGGAGAGACGAAGAAGTTCAGGCGGAACTTGCCCACGCGCACTTCGGCGCCGTTGTTCAGCACCGAGCGGTCGACGCGCTCCCCGTTGACGTAGGTGCCGTTGAGCGAGCGCTGGTCGACGAGCTCGAAGGATGCGCCGGTGCGCGTGATCTCGGCGTGACGACGCGAGACGGTGACGTCGTCGAAGAAGATGTCGGCCTCGGGGTGGCGCCCGACGGTGGTCACGTCGGTGTCGAGCAGATAGCGGGCGCCCGCGGTGGGTCCGGAGCGGACCAGCAGAAGAGCGGCGCCGGTGGGCAGGGCCTCGATCGCCTCGAGCTCGGCGTCGGCCAGCTCGCTCCCGAACGGCACGAAGGACAGATCCGAGTCGTGCCCGAAGGTCTGCGTGGTGTCGGTTCCGCGGTCGGTGTCACCCGAATCGGCGTCTGCACCGGATGCCCGGCGGATGTCGCCCTCGTCGGGTCGGCGGTGTTCCTCCACGGTCGTCCTCCTCTGCCTGCAAGCCTATCCGATCACCCGTGCGGCGAAAGAGGCGGAATCGGTGCGACACGGCGTTCCGCATTGTTTCGCCCCGTGTCGGCCGACGTGTCCGGGGGCGGCGCGCGACCTAACGTGGGTGAAGAACGAAACTACGAGAAGGAGCCCCGTCGTGTCGAGCCAGCAGCGCCAGATCCCGCCCCTCGAGGTGCGCGAGAGTGCGACGTGCATGTGCGATCACGGCGATGCCTGCTCCTCTTTCGCGCCGGGTCACGCGCTGCACCTGATCCAGTCGAGGCTGGCCGCGGCGACGCCGTCGGAGTGGTCCGACGCGATCGTCGAGCACGCCGATGCGGCGTCGGGCGTGGTCCTGCTGCGCACCCTCGCCGACGGCGAGCCGGTGGCCGTGTGGAACGGAGCCGGAGCCGCCCTGGTGCTCACGCCGGGCGCGCCGGTCTCGCTGCACGAGCGCTATCACGTGCTCGCGGTCGGCCGCGAGCGCTTCAACGTCCTGCGTCGCTGATCCGGGAGCGGCTCAGGCCGCCTTCATCATCATGTCCTTGACGGCCATGCACGCGTCCATGCACGCCTTGCAGGACTGAGCGCACATCTTGCAGACCTCGCTGTGGTCGGCGTGCTCCATGCACTCGTCCATGCAGGTCTGGCACATCGCGATGCAGGCATCGAGCATCGCCATCATCGACGCGGGGGTCATCCCCTGCATGCGCATCATGGCCCGCATCATCGTGTTGCACATGTCCGCGCAGTTCATGCAGGCGGGGCCGCACGACATCATCTGCGTCGAGCACACGGTGCACGCCTGCTCGCAGGCCGAGCAGGCGTCCATACAGGCCTGCAGCACCGCCATGTCCATCGTGTCCATGCCCGGCATCGACATCATGTCCTTCGACATGGCGTCCATCATCATGGCGTCCATCCGCCACCGTCCTTCCGCTCCGCGGCCGGCGGGGCAGGTGCTCCCGCCTGGCGCCATGCTAGACCTCGCCGTCCTCGGATCGAAGGGGTCGATAGGCTCGATCGGGTGATGTCACAAGGAATTCACATGCGTTCATCGGCCCGCCCTCTCGCCCTCGTCGCGGCGTTCCTGCTGGCGTTCGCCGCACTGCTCTTCGCGGCATCCCCGGCGCAGGCGCACGACGAGCTGCTCGGCAGCGATCCCGCGTCCGGCTCCACCGTGGATGCCCTCCCGGCGCAGATCTCCCTCACCTTCAGCGGGATCATCGCGACCGACGACGGAGCGTCGGAGGTGTCGGTGACGGATGCCTCGGGCACAGAACTCGCCGACGGGGCGCCCACTGCCCAGGACAACGTGCTGACGCAGGCGCTCGCAGGCGAGGCATCCGGCACCCTCAGCGTGCTCTGGAAGGTGGTCTCCAGCGACGGGCACCCCATCTCGGGCGAGTTCGAGTTCACCGTCTCCGGAGCACCGACGCCGACGCCGACCACGACTCCCGAGCCGACCGCGACGACCGACCCCACGCAGACCCCGACGCCGACGCCGTCCTCGAGCGCTCCCCCGGCTGATTCGGGATCCTCGTCGTGGCCGTGGATCGTCGCCGGGCTCGTGCTCGCCGCCATCGCGGGCGCCGTGCTCTACCTGCTGGTCTCGCGCGCACGCCGCGAGAAGGCACTCGCCGAGAACCGCGAGCGGGCGCTCGGCGGCCCCTCCGGCCCCGGCTCCGAGCCGCCCGCCGCGCACTAGGCTTGACGCATGCCTCACTACGACGTCGTCATCCTCGGCGCGGGCCCCGGCGGGTACGTCGCGGCCGTCCGCAGCGCTCAGCTCGGCCTCTCCGTCGCGATCATCGAAGAGAAGTACTGGGGCGGTGTCTGCCTCAACGTCGGCTGCATCCCCTCGAAGGCTCTCCTGCGCAACGCCGACCTGGCCCACATCTTCCACGACCAGGCCGAGCTCTTCGGCATCTCGGGCGACGTGTCGTTCGACTTCGGTGTCGCGTGGGACCGCAGCCGCAAGGTGTCCGAGACGCACGTCAAGGGCATCCACTACCTGATGAAGAAGAACAAGGTCACCGAGTACGAGGGCCGCGGCAACTTCACCGGCCCCAACGCGATCACGGTGACCAAGGCCGACGGCTCCACCGAGGACGTCACGTTTGACAACGCGATCATCGCGACCGGCTCGAAGGTGCGCCTGCTCCCCGGCGTGACGCTCAGCGAGAACGTCGTGACGTATGAAGAGCAGATCATGTCGCGCGGCCTGCCCGAGTCGATCGTCATCGTCGGCGCCGGTGCCATCGGCATGGAGTTCGGCTTCGTGATGACCAACTACGGCGTCAAGGTCACGATCATCGAGTTCCTCGACCGCGCGCTCCCCAACGAGGACGCCGACGTGTCGAAGGAGATCGCGCGCCACTACAAGAAGTACGGCGTCGACATCCTCACCTCGACCAAGGTCGAGACGGTCACCGATCACGGCGACAAGGTCACCGTCACCTACACCCCGGCCGCCGGGGGCGAGACCCAGTCGATCGATGCCGACAAGGTGCTCATGTCGATCGGGTTCGCCGCCAACATCGAGGGCTTCGGTCTCGAGAACACCGGCGTGAAGCTCACCGACCGCGGCGCGATCGACATCGATGACCACATGCGCACGAACGTGCCGCACATCTACGCAATCGGCGACGTCACGGCCAAGCTGCAGCTCGCCCACGTCGCAGAGGCGCAGGGCGTGGTCGCGGCCGAGACGATCGGCAAGGCCGAGACGATGACCCTCGGCGATTACCGGATGATGCCGCGCGCGACGTTCTGCTCGCCGCAGGTCGCGTCGTTCGGCCTCACCGAGCAGCAGGCGCGCGACGCCGGCTACGACGTCAAGGTCGCGAAGTTCCCGTTCTCTGCCAACGGCAAGGCGAACGGCCTCGGCGAGCCCATCGGCTTCGTCAAGCTCATCGCCGACGGCGAGCACCTCGAGCTCCTCGGCGGCCACCTCATCGGGCCCGACGTGTCCGAGCTTCTGCCCGAACTGACCCTCGCGCAGAAGTGGGACCTCACCGCCCTCGAGGCCGCCCGCAACGTGCACACCCACCCGACGCTGTCGGAAGCCGTGCAGGAGGCCTTCCACGGCCTCGCCGGCCACATGATCAACCTCTGACGCCAGAGATGAGCGGAGGCCCCGGGCGATGCCCGGGGCCTTCGTGCGTCACGGGCGCAGCACCAGCAGCGAACTGGTCGCCGTGGCGAGCGCGGTGCCCGCGGCATCCTCCAGCACTCCCTCGGCGAAGATCACCCGCGACCCGCCCTTGACCACACGGCCGCGCGCCCGCAGCACGCCCGTCGTCGAGAGGATCGGCCGCAGGTACGCGACCTGCAGGTCGATCGACGTGTAGCCGACGCCTGCCGGGAGGGTCGAGTGCGCCGCGCACCCGACGACGGTGTCGAGGAGCGTGCACGCGACTCCCCCGTGGACCATCCCGAGGACGTTGTAGTGGTACTCACGCGGTTCGCACTCGAAGACCGCCTCACCCGGCTCGACCGAGACCATCGTGAAGTCGAGCAGGCGCGCGATCGGCGGAGGCGGCAGCTCGCCCGAGATGAGCTTGCGGAGGTAGTCGATGCCGTCGAGGCCGCGTGAGGCCACCAGTGGCGGGCCCGGGTCGTCCCAGTCGAAGGTGCGGGAGCGCGAGTCCTGCGTCGTCATGGCACGAAGCCTAGACCCGGGGTCAGTGGCCGAGGGCTCGGGCGAGCTTGGAATCGGATGCCGCGGCCCGGCCGCCCGCCGCGAGCGCGGCGGCCTCCACGGCGGCGAAGAACGAGGTGCGCCACCGAGGGTCGGCGGGGGCAGCGGGACCGAGCTCGATCTCCCACTCATGCCACTCGCGATCGATGCCGTTGCGCTCGTCCCGCGTGCGGACGTGGTCGTCGGCGAACTCGGCGACGACTCCACCGTCCGCTCCCGCGAGCGCGTACGCGATGCGCTCATTGCGGATGCGCGCGAGCGGCGTCAGCTCCGCGTCACCGACGATGCCCGACAGCTCGGTTCGAGCCCCCGTCGGGATGATGCCCTCGGTGCCGAGCGGCCAGTGCAGTTCGACGCGTCCTCCGTCGGCGCCGCGCGGCCCCTTGATGTGCCAGCCGGCATCCGGGCCGCCGGTGCGGCGACGCAGCGCGTAGCCGTGACGGGCGAGCGCTCCGTCCGCGGTGTCGAGGTAGGCGGCATCCAGCGAGCGCTCCTCGCCGGCGCTCACCGCCACGACACCGGGAAGCCTCGACCAGTCCGGCACCGGGACCCCCGCGTCGACGTCGAACTTGAGCTCGATCTCGACCGACCGCGCGGGCACGTCGCCGTGATCAGCGCCGGTCACTCGCCGAGTCGCTGTAGGGATCGATGTCGTCCTGGGATTCGACGAACCAGAATTCGGCTTCGGTGGGCCCGTCGCCTTCGCCGGTCTTCTCCGGGGCGCCCTTGCGCTCGTAGACGACCTGTGTCTCGCTGTACGGGACGATCAGTCGTTCGAGTTGCGGGTCTTCGAGGGGCAGGACCTGCCCGTCGAGCGGGCCTCCGTGCAGTCGTGCGATGGCCATGAGGCCAGCGTAGACCCGGCTCCCGACGCCGGACGCGACCACCGCCTCGCGCGTGTCCCGATGGACGTCCTTGCGCATCGCCGGTCCGCGTTGCGTCACGAACCGTTGTGCAAGCGTTTTCATCCGATGCCCTTAGAATCGCTCGCGTGAAGGCCATCCGAACGTTCACCGTCCGCCCCGTCCTCGCCGAGGCCCTCGCACCTCTCGATCGGCTCGCCGCCAACTGGCGCTGGTCGTGGAGTCGTGCGACACACGCCCTCTTCGCGTCGATGGACCCCACCCTGTGGGAGTCGATCGGAGAGAACCCGGCGCGCATGCTGGGCGCGCTCGGACAGGATCGCCTCGACGAGCTCGCCCGCGACGAGGACTTCGTGCGCCGCGTGCGCGAAGAGGACGAGCGCCTCACCGCCTACCTCGACGAGGACCGCTGGTTCCAGCGCCTCGAGGGCGACAAGCCGGTGCACATCGCCTACTTCTCCCCCGAGTTCGGCGTCGACGGCTCGCTCCCGCAGTACTCGGGCGGCCTCGGCATCCTCGCCGGCGATCACCTCAAGAGCGCGTCCGACCTCGGCGTGCCGCTGACCGGCGTCGGGCTGTTCTATCGGGCCGGCTACTTCCGCCAGTCGATCGGCGATGACGGCTGGCAGCGCGAGAGCTACCCGCTGCTCGACCCGTACGGACTCGGACTGACGCTTCTCCGCGATCGCGAGGGCGCGCCTGTCGAGATCGCGCTCCAGCTTCCCGGCGACCGCGTCCTGCACGCGCGCGTGTGGATCGCCGACATCGGGCGCATCCCCCTGCTGCTGCTCGACTCCGAGACCCCCTCCAACTCCGACGAGCTGCGCAAGGTCACCGATCGCCTCTACGGCGGCGGCGGCGAGCACCGGCTGCTGCAGGAGCTGCTCCTGGGCGTGGGCGGCGTGCGCGCCGTGCGCGTGTGGTCGGAGCTCACGGGACGACCGGCGCCGGACGTCTATCACACGAACGAGGGCCACGCCGGCTTCCAAGGTCTTGAGCGGATGTCGGAGCTCATCACCCACGACGGGCTCGACTTCGACACGGCGCTCGCGCAGGTGCGGGCCGGGACCGTCTTCACGACCCACACGCCGGTGCCCGCCGGGATCGACCGCTTCCCGCGCGACCTGATTGCCGACTACCTCGCGACCGGACTCTTCGCGAACCTCGACGCCGGACGCGCGATCGCGCTCGGACTCGAGACGTGGGAGGGCGGCGACCAGGGCGTCTTCAACATGGCCGTGCTCGGCCTGCACCTCGGGCAGCACGCCAACGGCGTCTCGGTGCTGCACGGCGAGGTCAGCCGCGGCATGTTCGGGATGCTGTGGCCCCGCGTCGATGTGGACGAGGTGCCGATCACCTCGATCACCAATGGCGTGCACGCGCCGACGTGGGTCCATCCGGCGCTGAAGGCGCTCAGCGAGCGCGTGTGGGGCGACGCTCTCACCGACACGCACGACTGGAACGACCGCGGCGCCGTGAGCGACGCGGAGCTGTGGGGTGTGCGTCAGCAGATGAAGGGCGAGCTCGTCGCCGAGGCGCGACGCCGGGTGGCGGCATCCGTCACGAACAGCTCGGCGATCGTGCCGGCGTGGATCGACGACCTTCTCGACCCCGAGGTGCTCACGATCGGCTTCGCCCGCCGCGTGCCGACCTACAAGCGGCTCACGCTGATGCTGCGCGACCCCGAGCGGCTCACCGCGCTGCTCACCGATCCCGAGCGCCCGGTGCAGATCGTCATCGGCGGCAAGTCGCACCCCGCCGACGACTCGGGCAAGATCCTGATCCAGCAGCTGGTGAGGTTCAGCCGCGACCCCAAGGTGCGCGGCCGCATCGTGTTCCTGCCGGACTACGACATCGGTCTCGCGAAGGGCCTGTACCCGGGCTGCGACGTGTGGCTCAACAACCCGCTGCGCCCGCTCGAGGCGTGCGGTACGAGCGGCATGAAGGCGGCGCTCAACGGCGCGCTGAACCTGTCGATCCTCGACGGCTGGTGGGACGAGTGGTACGACGGCCGCAACGGCTGGGCGATCCCGACGGCGGACACCGCATCGAGCGACGAGGAGCGCGATGACGCCGAGGCGGCGGCGCTGTACGACCTCATCGAGCACCAGCTCGTCCCGAAGTTCTACGAGCGCGAGGGCGGCGTGCCGGTGGCCTGGCTCGACATGGTGCGCCACACCATGACAGACCTCGGGCAGAAGGCGACGAGCGACCGCATGGTCCGCGACTACGTGCAGCGGCTGTACGTCCCGTCGGCGGCGCACGATGTCGCCCTGCGTGCCGACGGCTTCGCGGAGGCCAGGGCCGTCGCGGCCTTCGTCGCACGCGTGACCGAGGCCTGGCCCCGCGTCGTCATCGCGGGCGTGGACTCGTCCGGCATCCCGTCGCAGGCGCAAGCAGGCGACGCCCTCGAGGTGAGCGCTGCCGTCCGGCTCGACGGGCTCTCGCCCGACGACGTCGCCGTCGAGCTCGCCTACGGCCGCACCGACGAGGACGACGCCCTCGCGCGCGATCACTCGGTGCAGCGCCTCCAGCCGGCGGGCCCGGCCGTGGACGGACTCACGACGTTCACGGGCACCCTGCCCCTGACCGTGACGGGAACCTTCGGGTACACCGTGCGGGTGGTGCCGGCGCATCCGCAGCTCGTCTCGCCCGTCGAACTCGGGCTGGTCGCGTACCCCTCCTGATCCGCGTCCGTCTCGGACGGTCGCGCTGAGCGAATATCGTTGATCCGTGAAGCCGTTCGTCCTCCTCGCCACGCGGGCCGAAGACGTGCCCGCCGACGAGGAGTACGCGCTGTTCCTGCGCTACACCGGTCTCGATGAGCGCGACCTGCTGCGAGTGCGGCTCGAAGCCGGCCCGATGCCCCGGTTCGATCTCGACGGGATCTCGGGCATCTTCGTCGGCGGCGGGCCGTTCAACGCGTCCGACGCCGACGAGACGAAGTCGGCGGTGCAGCATCGGGTCGAGGCGGAGTTCCAGGCGCTGCTCGACGAGGTCGTGGCGCGCGACTTCCCGTTCCTCGGCGCCTGCTACGGCATCGGCACGCTCGGTGCGCACCAGGGCGCGGTCATCGATCGGACGTACCCCGAGCCCATCAGCGTCGTCCCCGTGACGCTGACCGAGGACGGAGCATCCGATCCTCTTCTGGAGGATCTGCCGCGAGAGTTCGCGGCGTTCGTCGGGCACAAGGAGGCGATCACCGCGCTGCCGTCGTCGGCGACGCTGCTCGCCTCGTCGCCCGACTGCCCGGTGCAGATGTTCAAAGTGCGCCAGAACGTCTATGCGACGCAGTTCCACCCCGAGCTCGACGTCGACGGCATCACGACGCGCATCCACGCCTACGCCGGCTACGGCTACTTCGCCGCGGACGAGCTCGAGCTGACACTCGCGGCGGTCCGCCGCGCCGCGGTCTCGCACCCGAGCCGGATGCTGCGGACCTTCGTCGAGCGCTTCTCGCGCTAGCGGCGCGTCAGCCGTCCTTCGGGTCGGACTTCCGACGGGCTTTCGCGGCCGCAGCCTGCGCGAGCTCCAGCTCGCCCGACGCGACGCGGAGGGCGTCCTCCGCGCGCTTGACGCGACGCGCCTCGAAAGTGGTGGCGCCGTACTTCTCGCGCACGCGGTCCTCATCCTGAGCGACGGTCACGATGATCCAGGTGGAGGCGAGGAGGATCACCTGCGCCGACAGGTTGAACCACAGCAGCAGCGCGATGAGCGCGGCGAACGATGCGAGCAGCGGGTTGCTTCCTGCGCCCCGCACGAACAGGCCCGACAGCTGCTGCAGGACGGTGAGCCCCACGCCTCCGATGAGCGAACCCGCGATGAGCGTGGCCGGGCGTGCCTTGACGGCGCTCAGCACGACGAAGGCGAGAGCCACGATCGCGCCGTCCAGCAGGAACGTGGCGCCGATGGCGAGAACCTGCGTCGCGAGGTCGCCGACCCACGAGTCGGTGCCGAACCAGTCCCCCACGACGCCGATGAACGTCGTGCCGTAGAAGGTGACCGCGGCGGACAGCACGAAGCCGCCGCCGATCGCGAGGGCGAGCAGCAGATTGCGCAGGATCACCCAGATCCAGAACACGTCGTCATGGATCTCGTCGGCGAGCGTCCGCAGCGCAGCCCGCAGCGACCCGATCGCGCCGATCGCCGCACCGACCAGGGCGACGAGCGACAGGATGCCGGTGAGCGTGAAGCCGACGGGCTGGATCTGGTCGACGTCGATGATGCCGTCCGTGCCGATGAGGCCGGGGATCGCGGCATCCACGGTGTTCACGAGGGCCTCGAGGGCCGCCGGATTCCCCTCGAGCCACAGCGCCGCGAACGAGAACCCCAGCAGGACGGCCGCGAAAACCGAGAACAGGGCCCGGTAGGTGATGCTGTCCGACAGCATCGGTCCGCGCCGTTCCAGGTAGTGGAACCACACTCGTACCGCCCGCAGCGAGAGTGCCCAGGCGGTGAGCTTCGCGATGAGGTCGGCCATACGGTCAGGCTATCCGCCGCGAACGCCGGAAAAGTCGGGGTTGACGAGGCATTCCCTCGTGGTGCACTTGGGCAATATCATGGCGTCGGGGCGTCATGTGACGAAAGTTGGGGAAGGGACGCAAGTGAATGGGCTGGCGCAGACATTGGTGACCACCGGAGTGGTGGACGCCGAAGAGATCTCCGCCATGCTCACCGATGACGTCGACGGCACGCAGCTGCGCCAGCGACTGGTCGCCGCGCACCTCGCGACCGAGACGCAGATAGCTCAGGCGGTCGCGATCCACAGCGGCTATCGGTACGTCGACCTGTCGTCGGAGACTCTCGACCCCGAGATCGTCGCGGTCGTCGCGCCGACGCTCTGCCGTCGCTACCACCTCATCCCGATCTCCCGCGGACGCCGTCAGCTCGTCATCGGAATGATCGACCCGACCGACCTCATCGCACTCGACGACGTCGCCACCGCCACCGATCTCAACATCGTGCCGGTCGTCGTGGCCGCCGACGCCCTCGCCGCCGCGTTCAGCCGATTCCTGCGCTCCGACGAGGAACTGAGCGACCTGTCCGAACAGATCGGCGAGATCGCCGCCGCCGACGGGGCCGGCAGCACCGAGGTCCTCGAGGAGCAGGTCGACGACGCACCGGTCGTCCGCTTCGTCAACCTCCTCATCACACAGGCCATCAACGACCGGGCCAGCGACATCCACATCGAGCCGGGCGAACGCCAGCTGACGGTCCGCTATCGCATCGACGGCGTGCTCCACGAAGTGCAGAAGGCCGACCGCTCGATCCAGGACGGCGTCATCTCCCGCCTGAAGATCATGGCCTCCATCGACATCGCGGAGCGCCGCAAGCCGCAGGACGGCCGGCTCTCCGTGCTGCACGACGGGCGGCAGGTCGACCTGCGCCTCGCGACGCTGCCCACCGTGTGGGGCGAGAAGATCGTCATGCGCATCCTCGACAACTCGGGGACGGCGATGGAGATGTCGGACCTGCGGTTCTCCTCGATCAACGAGCAGCGCTTCCGTACGGCCATCACCCGCCCGCACGGGATGGTGCTCGTGACGGGCCCGACGGGATCGGGCAAGTCCACGACCCTGTACACGGCGCTCAACACCGTGGCCAACTCGCGGATCAACGTGATCACGGTCGAGGACCCGGTCGAATACCGCATCGCCGGGATCAACCAGGTGCAGGTGAACCAGCGCGCCGGCATGACGTTCCAGGCCGCGCTGCGGTCGATCCTGCGCTCCGACCCCGATGTCGTGCTCGTCGGCGAGATCCGCGACCAGGAGACGGCGACGATCTCGATCGAAGCGGCTCTCACCGGCCACCTCGTGCTGTCGACCCTCCACACCAACGACGCTCCGAGCGCGCTGACCCGTCTCATCGAGATCGGCTGCGAGCCGTATCTCGTGGGCACGGCCCTGTCAGCCGTGGTCGCCCAGCGCCTCGCGCGACGACTCTGCACGAAGTGCCGCGAGCCCCACGTCGAGAGCCGCGAGACACTCGCATCCGTCGGTTTCCCGCACGACCCGAACGACCTGCCGCAGCTCTACCGCGCGGTGGGGTGCGGCACGTGCTCGGGGACCGGCTTCCGCGGGCGAGTGGCGCTCCACGAGGTGATGACGATCAGCGAAGGCCTCGAGCTTCTCGCCGTCGCCCGCGCGACGGGCACCGCGATGCGCCAGCTCGCGCTCGACGAGGGCATGGTCTCGCTGCGCGACGACGGGTTCTCGAAGGTCGCGCAGGGGGTCACCACGATCGACGAGGTCTTGCGCGTCGCGGTGTGACGTCCGGCGCCCGGTCGCCGTCGGCGTGTCGGTGACTCAGCCGAGATCGGTCACTGCTGCCCGAGCTCTCCGTAGATCGAGAAGATCGGCATGTAAAGCGAGATGACCATGCCGCCGATGATGAGCCCGATGCCCACGATGAGGATCGGCTCGATCGACGCCGTGAGCTGTTCGGTCGCCGTCTCGACCTCGTTCTCGTAGAAGTCGGCGATGCTCGTGAGCATGTCGGCCAGCGTGCCCGACTCCTCGCCCACCGCGATCATCTGGGCGACCATGGGCGGGAACACTTGCGCCTTGGCGAGCGGAGCAGAGAACGATCGACCCTGCTTCACGGACTCCTGGATGTCGCGCACGGCCTGCTCGATCTTCCAGTTGTTCGACGCCGAGCCGACGATCGACAGCGCCTGTACCAGAGGAACGCCGGCGTCGAGCATCATCGAGAGGTTGCGCGAGAACCGGGCGACGGCGATCTTCGTGGCGAGCGGACCGAAGACCGGAAGCTTGAGTTTCCAAGGGTCGACGACCTTGCGCACCTTCTCTTCTCGCCCATTGCGCACCCACCACAGCCACGCCGCGATGCCGAGGACGATCGCCACCGGCAGCATCCACACCATGTTGTTGGAGAGCGTGACCAGGATCTGCGTCGGAATCGGCAGCGCCGATCCCATGCTCTCGAACATGCCCTCGAAGACCGGGACGACGAACGTGATCATGGCGATGACGCCGAGGATCGCGATGACGAACACGATGATCGGGTAGGTCGTGGCGGACTTGATCTTGCCCTGCAGCTCAGCCTCACCCTGGTAGGTCTCAGCGACGGTCGAGAGCGACTGACCGAGGAATCCACCTGTCTCTCCGACACGGACCATGCTGATCATGAGGGGCGGGAACACCGCCGGGTGCGCGGCGAGAGCGACCGAGAACGACGAACCCGACTCGACGGCCGCGTGCACTCCCACGAGCGCGCTCTGGAGCTTCTTGTCCTCGGCCTGCTCGATGAGGATCGTCAGCGTGCGCATGAGCGGGAGTCCGGCATTGATCAGACCCGCCATCTGCTTCGCGAAGACCGCCAGCGTGCCGACCTTCACCCGTCGCTCGAAGCCGGGAATCGAGATGTCCCGATTCAGGCCGGTCTTCGACGCCAGGGTGACTTCGAGCGGAGTGAGTCCCTGCGCGCGCAGCTTCGCCGTGACAGCGTTCTCGCCGGCCGCCTCGAGCGTGCCTTTGACGATGGCACCCCCGTTCGCGTCGACGGCGCGGTAGGTGTATTCCTCCAAAAGCGCCATCAGTAGCCCCAGCCGTCGTTCACGCGCTCACCCGAGTGCAGCGCCCAGGCCTCCGCGTCGAGCTCCCGCGGCCGCACTCTGGCATCGTCGAGCGAGGACGGGTCCATCGCGTACGACTTGGCGAGCGACATCGCGATGCTCCCGTTCTCCACGAGCCGTCGCAGATCCTGGTCGAGCGTGTGCATTCCCAGCCCGCCGCCGGCCTGGAGCATCGTGTAGATCTGGCTCACCTGGCCCTCGCGGATGAGGTTCGCGATCGCCGGGGTGTTGATGAGCACCTCGGTCGCGATCGCTCGTCCATCGCTCTGCGCCATGGGGAGCAGGGTCTGGCTGATGATGCCTTGCAGCGTGTCACCGAGCTGCGTCCGCACCTGGGTCTGCTGGTCGGGAGGGAACGCGTCGACGATACGGTTGATCGACTTGGCCGCACTCTGGGTGTGCAGCGTGGAGAGGACGAGGTGACCGGTCTCGGCCGCTGACAGGGCGGTGGAGATGGATGCCGGATCACGAAGCTCTCCGATGAGGATCACGTCGGGGTCCTGACGAAGAACGCGGCGCAGCGCCTCCGAGAAAGACGCGGTGTCACTGCCGATCTCACGCTGGTGGATGAGCGACTTGCGGCTGGTGTGCTGGAACTCGACCGGGTCCTCGACAGTGACGATGTGCGCCGGCAGCGTCCGGTTGACGATGTCGATCATCGCGCTCAGGGTCGTCGACTTCCCCGATCCCGTCGGTCCGGTGACAAGAACGAGGCCTCTCGGCTTGAGCACGAGATCGCGCGCCACGTCGGGCACGCCGAGCTGGTCGAGGGTGAACGCCTTGTCGGGGATGAATCGCATGGCCACCGCGACGTCGCCGAGCTGCCGGAACGCATTCACGCGGAACCGGGCGACGTTCGGGACCGAGTACGAGAGGTCCACCTCACCGTGCTGGCGGAATTCCGCGATCTGATCCGACGTCATCAGCGAGCCGATCGCCCCTTCCAGCCAGTTCGTAGGGGTGGGCTCGAGGCTGCCGGGAATCTCGACGAGATCGCCGTCCACCCGCATGAGCGGCGGGTGATTCGCGGTCAGGTGGACGTCGGATGCTCCGGCACGGCCCGCCACCGCGAGCATCGACGGCAGCGAAGTGGAGTCGTACGTCATCTAGTCCTCGATCCGGATGAAGGCCAGCGCGTTGACGATGAGCTGGAGCACGCCGTCCTGGTCGCTGAGCACGGCTGACTCGATGCCGATGAGTCGCGGACCGGCGTCCAGCGCATCGATGAAGGCCGCCGCGGTCGATGCGTCCGGCACCTCCACCGTGATCACCACCGGCACCTGCTGCTGCGGGGAGACGACCTCCGTCGGCGCTTCGCCGCCTGCCGCGCTCTCTTCTGTGGTGTCACCGGATGCCTCGGTCGACTCCGCCTCGGTGGCTGCACCGTCGGCAGGCGCTCCCTCCGCGGGCGCCGCCTCTTCTGCCGCGGCGGTCTCACCGTCTTCCGCGACGGTCACCACCGTGCGGGGGATCCACGTGACGGGGCTTTCGGCGATCACACTGACGACGGTCGCCTTGGCCTCGCCGGCAGCGGCTTCGACGAGCTCGTGCACATCGTCGAGCTGCGGCAGAGCGGTGATCTCGCCCCGGAGGAGCGCGACGGACGCCGTGATCTCGTCGATGCGCGCCTCGTCGGCCCTGAGCTGCTCGACCTGGAGGGCATACATGTCATTGGTCTGAGTCACCTCGTTGACGGCGAGGTCGGTGCTCTGCGACTGGCTGTAGAGCGGCAGCGCCAGCATCGCCACGCCTGCGACCACGATCGCGAGGACGACGACGAGCCCCAGGAGGTTGATGAGCTGTTTCGAGAAGGTCATTGCTCTTCTCCGTTCGCGTAGTCGCCGGTGTACACCGACTGGTCGAAAGTCGTTCGCAGCAGGTACGTGTAGACCCGCGGATCGCCCTCGGACGTCAGTTCCCAGCCGTCCGCATCGATGACGCCGGGAAGCGCACGCACGGAGCGGATGAGCGGGACGATCTCGACCGGGGTGCTCGTCGCGAACGTCATCGTGCCGATCACGCCGACCTCCCCGGCGGGATCCTCGCCCACGGGGATCGCGCCCGACGTCAGGTCGAAGCCCGAGATCACCACATCGTCCGGCAGCACGCTCGCCACGCTTCCGAGGAGGCTCGGCCACGCCAGATCAGACGCCATCGCCTGAGAACGGAACTCGGTGAGCTCCTCCTCGAGCGCGGCCGTGGTCCGCACGTCGGTCAGCGCGGCAAGTTCGCCGAGGAGCACGGTGGTGTCCGCGTTCGCGCTCGCAAGGCGCTGCTGGGCAGACCACTGCATCCATGCTCCGCCCGCGATCGCGAGCGCGACAGCGGACACGGCCGCGATGATCGCCCAGACCCATTTGCGCACCAGAGCGTGGCGCTGACGGCGATCCGTCTCGGTCCGCGGCATGAGGTCGACCCGCGGAGCGCCGCCGAGCGCGTACGCCGGCGGGCTGGCGGCCGCCATCATCGCGCGTCTCCCAGGGCGAGCCCGACGGTCGTCAGCAGATTGAGGCTGTCGTCGCCGACGGGGGGTGTCGAACTGCCGCCGATGATCTCCACGGCGCCTGCATAGGCGACGGGCAGCGGCAGCGTTGCGGCCAGCGCATCCGCCACGCCCGGCGCGGCCGCACCCGCCCCTGAGAGCAGGACGCGTGACACCGGGGCGTCGCCGGAGCGGCCCGCGTAGAAGGAGAGCGTGCTGCGAAGCCGACCGACCAGGTCCGAAAGTGCCGACTCCGACATCCCGACGGGGCGAGCGCTCCGGCCGGCCGACCGACCCCTTCGGACCGGGGCTTCTCCTGACGGAGGCACCGTCTCGAGGACCTCCTCGACGACCGGTGCCGACTCCGGCTCGGCGGCGAGCGAGGCCAGCTCGCGGTTCCGGACGGCGTCGGTGACGATGTCGATCGGAAGGATGCGCACGAATCGCGGAACGCCGGCCTCCACGATCACCACGTAGCTCGTGTGATCACCGAGGTGGAGGGCGGCCACGGTCTCACCGGGGGCGGCGAGTCTCGTCACGGCCCGCGCGAGGCCGAACGGAGCCAGATCGACCACGTCAACCGTGAGCTTTGCTTTCGCCACCGTGGCGATCAGCTGCTCCACGGTTTCCGAGACCGCGGCGACGAGAAGGCCGGAGATCATGTTGCCCTCCTGCGCTGCCGGGTAGAAGTCGAGCACCGCCTGATTGACCGGAACGGGCAGCAGGTCCTGCACCTGGAAGGGAAGGGCCTGCTTCAGGAGGTCAGGGCGCATCGCCGCGGTGGTGTACTCACGGACGACGATCCTGCGACTGCCGATGCCGAGGACCACACGCTTCGAGCGAAAGCCGGCGCGGCTCCACAGCTGCCGCAGCGCGAGCACGACCGCGTCGGTGTCGAACACCTCCGAGTCCTTCGCCGCGCCAGGGGGAAGCGGAACTGTGCCCCAGGCGACGAGGCTCGGCGCGCGACCGGTGGTGACCTCGGCCGCACGCACTCCCTCTTCGGTGATCTCGAGCCCGATGATCGTTTTCGTCATCGCCGACCCCTTCCCTCTGTCATGCGAATTGCGGTCATGAGCCGACCGCCCAGGTTCCGACGTACCACTGCCCGACCGTCTGTCCGGCGAAGATCCCGACCCACGCGCCTGCAAGCATCCAAGGACCGAACGGGATGGCTGTGCGTCGCCCGGCGCGCCGCGTGATGAGCAGGACGATGCCGAAGACACCGCCGAGCAGGAATGCGGCGAAGGCGCCGACGACGAGCGTTCCCCACCCGAGCCACGCGAGATAGATGCCGACGAGCCCGGCGAGCTTGACGTCGCCGCCACCCATGCCCGCAGGCCGGATCAGCCGGAGGACGAAGTAGAAGGCGTAGAGGCCCAGGCCGCCGATCGCCGCACGCAGCAGTCCGGTCCAGTCGGCATCGAGAAGCGAGGCGAGGGCGAACAGCACCGCCGCCACGATGTAGCTCGGAAGCACGATGTCGTTGGGGAGCCTGCGCGTATCGAGATCGATCATCGTCAGAGTGACGCTGATCGCGGCGAAGTAGAGATATGCGATAGTCACCACCGTTGCCGCGGCCGTCCAACTGCCCCCGACAGAGGCTTGCGAAGCCAGCGACGCCCAGGCAACCAAGGCGAAGGCGGCACCGGTTGCCGCTTCGACGAGCGGGTAGCGCGCTGAGATCGGCTCATCGCAGTCGGCGCAGCGGCCGCGCAGCACGACCCAGGACAGGACGGGGACGTTGTTCCACGGCCGGATGGCCGAGTTGCACCCGGGGCACCGGCTCTCGCGCAGCAGCGAGACCTTGGCGGGAACCCGGTAGATCACCACGTTGAGGAACGAGCCGATGACGAGCCCGAGGAGCGCGGCGAAGGCCACGATGAAGATGACAGCAGACCCGCTCACGGCACGTCCCTCTGCGAGACGAGCGCGCCGAGAGTGGTGGTAACGCCGCCGCCTCCGCCGCCGCCGGCCGCCGGGTCGAACCCGGGCAGGTCGACTTCCTTGTAGTCGAGGATCATGCGCGGGGTGCTGTTGCCGCCCCACGCGACGGTGCCCGCGTAGATCTGCCCGTTCCAGCGGCTTCCCCCCGACGACTGACCGATCGAGATGGTGCACGGCGAGTACGCGGCACCGGTGATGAGCGGAGCCATGGCCACGTCACTGAGGACGATCGTCCCGTACCCCGACGCGCAGGTCGGCAATTGATTGACGGTGGCGTCCGGACTGATCAGATGGAACTGGTGGGGCTGCCCGTCGGCGGAGTTGATCTTCAGCCGCTGAGCGGACGCGCTCTTCAGCACGAACGCGATATCGGTCTTCAGATTGAAGGTGACGTTATACATCTTGACGTCCGAGCAGGAGCGGGCGTCGTAGAGAGTCGGCGTCGTCCGCGCGTTGACGATCGCCACGTTCGCGGCGACGTTCTGGAAGTCGCACCCGCCCGGTGCCGGCAGAACGGTATAGCCGGCGCCTGTCCATGCGGTGTCGGCATACGGGAGGTCCGTCCACACGAAGGCCTCGGTCGTCAGCTCATACGGGGTCGGCACGGTGGGAGCAGTCGGCACGACCAGTCCCGTCGCGTTCTGCGTGATTCCCCCGGCTGCGCTCGGCCCGGCCCCCCACGTCGATATCGTGCCTGCGACGCGCAGCGCGCCGCCGATCACGGTGCCGGGGGTGACGCTGTTCGACTGGCCCGCTCGAGTCGACTCGACGGAGCCCGTGACCGACGTCTCCTGGAACGAGCTGAACCGGCCGGCGACCCGAACAGAACCCACCGTCCCCTTGTAGAAGGATGCGTCCGACGTGCTCGAAGTGACTATCGAGCCGACGACGGTCGCGGCGTTGAACTCGATCGCACCACCCGAGATGATCGAGCCGCCGACGCGCGTGGCGGATCCGCTGATCGTGACATTGCCGACCGCGGTGATACCGCCGTTGACCTTGCCGCCGCTATTGACGGTGGCGGTGCCGCGCGCGAAGACGTCGCCGGTGACCGTTGCGCCCGTAGTGAGACTGAATGACCCGAGCGTCACGACCTTGCCGCCGACGCCGACGGCGTTGTTGTTGATCACGATGTTCCCCGACGCCATGAGGTCGCCGCGAATCAGGCACGCGTTGGAAAGGCTCACTGACCCGTTGCGTACGATGAGGTCGCCGTCGACCTCCATCGAGTTGTTGCAGTCGAAGTTGCCCGTGTTGAGGATGATGTCACCGTCGTTCGTCGCGGACTGCACGTCGATCGACGAGACGTTCAGCGATCCGCTCGCAGAGACGAGGGCCCCATCGAGTCCCTGGTATGCCGACGTCACCGAATACACCGCGTTGGTCACGGTGGTGCCGCCGTCTTCGCCGAAGCCGGTCGACGTGATGGTGACCTTTCCACCGGAGCAGCTAGAGCTGACGGTGTAGCGAGGCGCCGACGTCGATGTGAGACCGATCGCGCACACGCCCCCCGCGCGACGGCCCTGCGCGATCGCCTCGGACAGGCCGGCATCGGCGGCCGCGCGCGACTGCACGGTCGTGCGATTCTGTACGAGCATGGATGTCGTGTTGGTGACGATCGCGGCGAGGGCGAGGCCCCCGATGCTGAGCACGAGCATGATCACCAGGACGGAGACGAGCGCTGATCCGCGCTCGTCGCGCTCCGTGTCGGAGCGAAGCATGTTCACCAGCACGCCGTGGTATCCGTTCCGTCGCTGACCGCCTGAGCGGTCACACCAGTCGTAAGGGGGACAACGGCGTCGCCGATCGTCAGACGAAGTCCCATCGTGAGCTCGCGTCCAGTCTGCGCGAACGCGGCACCGCCGGTCAGCGTCCCGGTCCCACCTGTGGACAGCCGCGTCCACGTCGCTGCGTTGCTCGTTGCGAGCGCCGTCGAACTCGCCTTGTAGCGCACATCTCCGTCGCCTTCGAGAAACCATGCCCGGCATTGCCAGCCGGTCGCACCGGTTGCGACCTTTGCGATCAGGCCCCGCCCGGAATCGGTGACCGTGAACGTCGAGGCATTGCGGATCGAGGTGAGGACTGAATTGCTCACGACGCCTGCCTTTCCTGTTGCCGTATCGCGATCGGTGGTCTGTGCCTGCGCCTGGATGCCGTTCGCGAAGAGCATGGCGAGCAGGCCGAGGAAGAGGGCGGCGACGAGGCCGGTGACGAGCACCTCGACGAGAGTGATCCCGTCGTCCGCTTCATGTGCCGCGGTCATGAGCCCGAGACCATGACCTTCGTGGGCACGGTCGCAAGGATCGTGGATGGCTCACCGACGTCGTACACACGCGCGGTCACCGTCACGACGGCGGGGTAGAGAGAGGCACCCGTCGGGCAGGTGCTCACGATCACATTCGCGCGGAGACCGGTTCCGGCCGGGTCCACCAGGCCGGTTCGTGCGTAGGTCGACACGAGGGCGGAGCAGCTGGTGGGTGTGGTCGGATTGTTCGAGTAGGCGGCCCGGATCGGCGCCAGCTGCGCGTTCGCGAAGGTCGTGGCGGCGACGAGGTCTTTGTTCGACCCGCTCACGCGCGTCGCTCCGATGATGAGGGGCAGCACCGCGAGGGCGAGCACCATGAGGAGGAACATCGCGATGATGACCTCGACGAGACTGAACCCGTCGTCTTCCCTGCGAAACATGTCCACCTCCCTCATGCGGGTTTTGGCCAGGGCGACCTCCTGGGGAGAGGTCGCCCTGGCCTTGGAGAGATGCAGTCTGCGCGCTGGGGACGCTCAGCCTGCGCCTCGGACTTCGGGCGAGGAGTTCACGGCGTGCGCTGGGGACGCAACTGCACTGTGACTCGGTCGGAGCCGAAGAGTCGGTTGGGTATGGCCTGATCGAGCGAGCGGCCGGCCGGAGGTCGGGTCCTCCGGCCGACTCAGCTCAGGAGCAGCCGGGGCCCGACTGCTGCGTGGCCACACCGGTCTTGGCGGCGCTCACGCAGAAGCCGTCGAGGGTGCGGTCGGCGCCGACCCAGGCGACGGTGACGCCGTCCTTGCTGAGGTTGGCGAACGTGAAGGTGGCGAGCTCGCCCTGGGCGATCGCCGACGACGCCTGCGTGGCGCCGTTCGCGGCCGACGTCTTGAGGGCGTTCACCTCGGCGTCGCCCTGCAGGTTCATGAAGATCGGAATCGCGACAGCGGCGAGAACGCCGAGGATCACGACGACGACGATGAGCTCGATGAGGGAGAAGCCGGCTTCGCCGTTCTCCTCGCGACGGGCCTTCTCGGCCTCGAGGTAGTTCTTGATGAAGGTGCGCATGGCGGACAGCTTTCTGATCGGATGATTTTGGAAAAACATCCCTGATCGGACCGCGTTTTCGCCCAGTCTGCCAGCCGGCTCAGGTTTACTGCTTCGGTACTGCTTCGGATTCATGCCCTGGCATGTATCCCTTCCCCGTCAATCACATTAGGGACTTCTCATGAAAGCGCAAAAGGGGTTTTCCCCCAAGATTCCGCAAGGAGCTTCCTGAGGTTTTGCTGAGGAAGAGCGGCGAGCCGCCTGAATATATGCGACTTCGCTGATATATCAGTCAGGGTCGTGGGGCGCTCCCAATGTGCGCGAGACTGATCACGATGCTCATCTTCTACGTCGACGAGACCGGGACCGCGTCGCTCGCGACGGTGCCGGGGAGTGATCCGCCCGAACTCGTCCCCGGGACCGCCACCTTCTTCACACTGGCGGCTGTCGGCATCCGGGACAGCGCCCGCAAGCCGCTTGCGGAGTACCTGCTGCGCGCCAAAGCGGAGCATCTCGGCGCGGCCACCGACGCGCCGTGGGACGACACCGAGATCAAGGGGCGCTACCTGCTGCACGTCGCCAGGGCGTTGCACGGAGGGAGGAAGCACTCGGCCCCGACGGGATACTCCGCCCTCGCCGACCAGGCAGCGATGGACGCGTTCCTCCACGCTCTCGGCCTCGCGATGTCCGTGTTCCGGCCGCTGATCCTGGCCAACGTCGTCGACAAGTACAAGATGATCGCGCGCGGCATCTCCACCAATCCGATCGGGATCGCCTACAGCTACCTGCAGCGCAACATCGCACTCACCCTCGAGCACCAGCTCTCCGGCGAGTCGGCCATCATCGTGGCGGACCAGCAGACGCAGCACGAGGCGCTCTTCAAGAGCGGCGGCATCCACGAGATCCGGTCTCAGCTCGAGAAGGACCTCACCCGCGTCCCGAACTACAACCTCGTGCTCGACAAGCCGCTGTGGCTCGACACGGACCTCAGCATGTGGGACCGCGAGATCCTGCAGCTCGCCGATATCGCGTCGTTCCTCGTGACAAAGGTGATCGACGACGGCGAGCCGCCGGCCGAGCTCGCGCGGTTGTGGCAGGCGATGCTCCCCCAGTTCGCCCTGCACCACAAGTCGGGCAAAGTGCTCGGTCGCGGAATCGCGATGTATCCCCCGCGGTCGAGCAGACTCAGCTTCTGACCCTCACCCGTCGAGCACATCGAGACGCACGACGACCGGACCGCCCTCGACGAGCGACTCGGCATCGCGCACCGCCTTCTTCAACGGCAGCACGTACGCGTCGTCGGACGGGAAGATCGAGGTCGACCACTCCGTGCCGCCGATGCGCGCGCGGACGCGTACCGCCCCGAAGCCGCGGTACGGTCGCGGGATCTCGCGGATGTCTTCGCTCAGCTCCGGCGGAACGGTCGCGAAGAACCAGGCGGCGTCGTCTCGGGCGTCCCAGCGGATGACGTCCGCCTCGAACTCGATGATCATCCGAAGGACGCGACCCCGCCGTGCCGATCGACAAGCCTCTGCAGACAGTTCGACCAGCCCTCGATATGGCTCTCCCGCTCCTCGGCCGAGAGGAACCCGGTATGCCTCACGGTGACGCGGGTCGCGGCATCCGCTGCACTCTCGAGCGTCAGCTCGGCGTCGGTGGCGTGCTCCTCGCCCTCCCACCGCCATTCGAGGCGCATTCGGCGGGGCGCTTCGAGCTCGAGCACTCGGCCGAGCACGGCGAGCTCCGCGACCGACGAGCGCACCTCCCACCGTCCGAGGGCGGTCGCCTGCACGACCGCGGCGGTCTCGAAACGAGGGGGCCAGATCCACTCGGCCAGTCGTGAGGCATCGGTCAGATCACTCCACACCTCATCGACGGATGCCTCGACCAGCGCGCTCTCGGTCATCTCGAACATCCCGCCACGGTAGCCGGTGCCGCCGACATGCGCACCCGGCCGTCGGATCGTGGCCTCAACGGCCGTACTCGGGCGTCCAGTCATCGGCGTCGGAGGTCCATTCGGCGGCGGGAGCGGCATCCGCCACCCACCGGTCGTCCTCGCGACGGCGCCAGGCCGCGCCCTCGGGCCAGCTCGCAGCGAATGTGGTGGCCACCTTGTACACACGGCGCGAGAGCCCGCCGACGGTCTGCAGCGGGCGCGCCGACACCGGCATGCGCAGCTGCGGGTCGTAGCGCACGCCATCGGCTCGACGCAGGCGGATCGTGAGGTCGAGATCGTCGTGGATCCGCGCATTCTCCCGATCGACGAGGTCGCGCACACGCTCCCAGACGCGCGCGCGCATCGCGAAGTTCGAGCCGAACACGAGCGGGATCCCGAGCCACTTCTTCACCCAGTAGTGCCCCCCGCCGACGTACCATCGCTCACCGAGGTAGTTCGTGAGCGGGCTCCCGCCGTAGAACTCCGCTCCCCCGGTGAGCACGCCGAGGCCCGGATCCGCCACGAACCCCCGCACGAGCCGCGCGATCCAGTCCGGATGGGGACGCGAGTCCGCATCGAGCCTCGCGATGATGTCGGCGCCGTCGAGGGCCTCGTCGTAGCCGCGGGAAGCCGCCGGCCAGATGCCGATGCGCGCCTCCTCCACGACGTCGGCGCCATAGCGGCGTGCGACGTCGGCCGAGGCATCCGTGCTGCCGTTGTCGACCACCACGATGCGGTCGGCCGGATGCTGCTGCACCGCCAGCGCCGCGAGGCAGGCGTCGAGGAAATCCGCATCGTCGCGGCACGGGATCACGACCGTGACACGAGGAGCGAGGGGCACACGCAAACCATACTCCCCGAGGTCTTCGACTCCGGAGAGCGCCTCGCACGCCCGGCGAGGCTGTCCGAGGCGCCCGCTAGCCTCAGAGCCATGGATGCCGCCGCCGCCACCGATCTGCGGATCGTCCCCGCCAACGAGGCCACGTGGGACGATCTTCAGGCCGTGCTCACCGGCACGGCGGGCCGCTGCCAATGCCAGCGCCAGCGCCTCGGTGACCGCGACTGGTGGCACATGCCCCCGAGCGAACGCGGCGCCATTCTGCGCGAAGAGACCCACTGCGATGATCCGCGCGCCTCCGAGACCATCGGTCTCGTCGCGTACGACGGCGATGAGCCCGTCGCGTGGTGCGCGGTCGACCGTCGCAGTGTGTTCGGCCGCCTGCGCGGGTCCCCCGTCCCCTGGGCAGGACGCGACGAAGACAAGAACGACGACAGCGTCTGGGCGATCGCCTGCATGATCGTGCGCAAGGGGCACCGCGGGCGCGGCCTCACCTACCCGCTCGTCGCCGCCGCCGCCCAGCATGCCCGAGCCCGCGGCGCCGTCGCCATCGAGGGATATCCCCTCCTCACGGCGGGTTCGCAGGTCATCTGGGACGAGCTCAACGTCGGCGCGCTCGGCCCGTTCACGGCGGCCGGGTTCGCGGAGGTCACCCATCCCACCAAGCGCCGCCTGGTCATGCGCCTCGACTTCGACTGACCTTTCACCCGAACCGGGTGACGCACCCACCCCCGCACCGGCAGAACGATGTAGACGCCACAGGTCGCACCTCGCCGCGACCTGACTCGGGAAAGGGAAACACATGTCGGACACGCAGGAGCGCACCGGCTGGGCCGGTTGGGCCGTCTTCGCGGGCATCGTCCTCATCATCGCCGGTGCCTTCGACGCACTGCTCGGCCTCACCGCGATCCTCGCGCCGGCCGAGAAGTTCATCGCCGCGGGTGACGCCTACCTCCTCCTCTTCAACGTCGCCGGCTGGGGCTGGTGGCACCTGATCATCGGCCTGGCGCTGGTGCTCGTGGGCATCTTCATGCTCCGCGGCGCCACCTGGGCGCGAGTGATCGCCATCATCCTCGTGGCCATCAATGCCATCAGCCAGCTCGCCCTCATCGGCGTTCAGCCCTGGTGGTCGCTCACCGTGCTCGCGCTCGACATCGTCGTCATCTATGCGCTCACGGTCCACGGCAAGGAGCTCAAGAGCTGACTCCCGCCGTCCCCTGAACGTGAAGGGCGCCGTACCAAGCCAGGGGTACGGTGCCCTTCACTCTTGCGCACCGCCCTCGTCATCCCGGGAACGGGTCCGATGATGAGGGTTTCGTCATGTGAGCGCTCTCGTCGATGTAGCCCTTGAAACCGCTCCCACGGTTTGGTTACTGTCCTGTAAGTAGGCGGCATACCTGCCGCGCGACATCCCTCGACGATGAGAGGACTCTCGCATGACCACCCCCATCCCCCGCAGCCGGACGAGGCGGATCGCAGCCGTCATCACCGGAGCAGCAGTGATCGCCGGAGCACTGATGGCGAGCCCCGCGAGCGCCGCGCCACCCTGGGCCGTCGATCCGTTCAACCCGGACTTCGGACCCAACGTCACCGTCTACTCCCCCGATACGCCGATCGACCAGATCGAGGCCGAACTCGACGCCCTCGCCGATCAGCAGCGCGACGCCGAGATGAGCGGCGTTCGCAAGGCCGTGCTCTTCAAGCCGGGCCAGTACGGCACCGCCGAGAACCCCCTGCAGTTCGACGTCGGCTACTACACCGAGGTCGCCGGCCTCGGCGCATCACCCACCGACGTCGACATCAACGGATCGATCGAGGTGTACAACCGCTGCCTCGCCGACGGCGGAACCTCCAACTGCCTCGCGCTCGTGAACTTCTGGCGGACGATCTCGAACCTCTCGATCCAGGTGAACAGCCTCGGAGACGACGGATGCCGCGGCAGCGCCAACTTCTGGGCGGTGTCGCAGGCCGTGTCGATGCGCCGACTCGACATCTCGGGGGCGAACCTCTCGCTCATGGACTACTGCACCGCGGGTCCGCAGTACGCGAGCGGGGGCTTCATCGCCGACTCGCGCCTGCCCTTCGTGGTCAGCGGTTCGCAGCAGCAGTGGCTCACCCGCAACACGGAGGTGGCCGGCTGGTCGAACGGCGTCTGGAACCAGGTGTTCTCGGGCGTCGTCGGCGCGCCGAGTGACGCCAACTTCCCGACCGATCCGTACACGACGCTCGCGGCCACGCCGGCATCCCGGGAGAAGCCGTACCTTTATGTCGGTTCCGACGGCAGGTACGCGGTTCGCGTGCCGTCGTTCCAGCGCGACTCGAGCGGCATCTCGTGGGGCGCGGGCGAGACGGCCGGGCGCAGCATCCCGATCACCGACTTCTTCATCGCGAAGCCGGGCGACTCCGTGAAGAAGATCAACCTCGCGCTCGCGGCGGGCAAGAACCTCATCCTCACGCCGGGGGTGTACGACATTCCGGAGACGATCCTGGCGTGGCGTCCGAACACCGTCGTGCTCGGCCTCGGCCACGCGACCCTCACGGCGAAGAAGGGGGCCGTCCCGCTCGCCGTCGCCGACGTGCCGGGAGTCATCGTCGCCGGTGTCACGATCGACGCGGGCGAGAAGCTCTCCCCCGTGCTGATGAAGGTCGGGCTCACGAAGACCCTCAATCTGTCGAGCAAGGCGTCGAAGAACAACCCGATCACGCTCAGCGACGTGTACTTCCGCGTCGGCGGTCCGCACATCGGCAAGTCCACGACGGCGCTCGAGATCAACGCCGACAACGTGCTGATCGATCACACGTGGGTCTGGCGGGCCGATCACGGCGTCGAAGGGTTCACCGGCGGCGTGAACGGCGACACCCAGCGCTGGGCCACCAACACGGGCACGAACGGAGTGATCGTCAACGGCGACAACGTCACCGCCACGGGACTGTTCGTCGAGCACTTCCAGAAGTACAACACCCTCTGGAAGGGCGAGAACGGCCGCGTCGTCCTCTACCAGAACGAGCTGCCGTACGACCCGCCGACGCAGGCCGACTGGACGCAGCCCGACGGCACGCTCGGCTATCCGGGTTACGTGGTCGACGCGAAGGTGAAGAAGCACCGCCTCGACGGGGCCGGCGTCTACGTGTTCAACCAGAACAATCCGCAGATCATCACGGCGAACGGCTTCTCGGTGCCTCAGAGGCCCGGGGTCCAGCTGCACCACATCATGACGGTGAACCTCAGCGCCGGAACGATCCAGCACGTCGTGAACGGCGTCGGCGGACAGGCCGACAACACCAACACGGGTACTCCGCAGTACCTCGTGGACTACCCCGCGCCGTAGCGCGGGATCCGGATGCCTCGTCCCGGCAGATCACGCCGGGACGAGGCATCCGTCATTTCGTCGCGCGGGGGCCGACCGGTCACCAGAGCGGGTGGATCGCGTCCCGCAGGTCGCGGTCGTAGACCTCGCGCACGACGCGATCGAACGCGTCGACGTCGAATCCTCCGTCGAGCAGCGTCCCGGCTTCGGCGTTCGCGTCCGCCTGGCGCACGTTCCGCGCACCGGGGATCACGCTCGTCACGCCCGGCTGCGCGGCGATCCACGCGAGCGTCGCCGCCGGCAGTGAGGCATCGGCGGGCAGCGCGGCGGCGAGTTCGGCCGCGGCATCCACTCCGGTCTGGAAGTCCACGCCCGAGAACGTCTCGCCCCGATCGAACGCCTCGCCATGACGGTTGTAGGTGCGGTGGTCGTTCTCGGCGAAGGTCGTCGCCGCCGTGTACTTTCCCGAAAGAAGACCGGACGCCAGCGGCACCCGGGCGAAGATCGCCACCCCGGCTGCCTCGGCGGCGGGAAGCACCTCGTCGAGCGGCTTGAGGCGGAACGGGTTGAAGATGATCTGCACGTTCGTCACGTTCGGCCGAGCGATCGCGGCGAGCGCCTGCGCGGTCGTCTCGACGGACACGCCGTAGGCCGCGATCGTGCCGTCGGCGACGAGCGCGTCCAGAGCGTCATAGGTCGCGTCGTCATCGATCACGGCCGACGGCGGGCAGTGCAGCTGCACCAGATCGAGGGTGTCGACGCCGAGGTTGGCGCACGAGCGGTCGGTCCACGCGCGGAAGTTCTCGGGCGTGTAGTTCTCGGGCTCCTGCGCGAGGCGCCGGCCCATCTTGGTGGCCACCGTGATCCCGTGACCGGGCCGCCCCGCGAGGAAGCGCCCGATGATCGACTCGCTGCGCCCATCGCCGTAGACGTCCGCGGTATCGAACAGGGTGACGCCGTGATCAGCGGATGCCGCGAGCACCGCGGTCGCGTCGTCCTCGCTCACCGCGCCCCAGTCGGCGCCGAGCTGCCAGGTTCCGAGGCCGATCGCCGACACCGAGCGTCCGGTGCGGCCAAGTGCGCGGTGCTGCATGGGGATCCTTCCATCCGCGGCCACGCTCGTGCGGGCGGGCCGGGTCCAGCATGCCACGGTGCGGCGACAGCGGCTCCAGGGCTAGCGCCGCCGCACCCGCCCGACGACGACTGCCGTCGCGGCATCCAATCCTGTAAGCGCGGCGACCGTGCCCATGTAGACGACGAGGTCGCGTGCATCGAAGACCGTTCCGAGCAGGAGCATCGCGGGCTGGAACGCCGCACCAGCCAGCAGCGGGATGCCCGTCAGCTGGAAGAGTTCGATCGCCACGCACCACCCGGCAGCAATCGCGCCGACCACGATCGGCCGCAGCGACGGGGCCAGCATCACGACCGCGAAGTAGGCGGCTGCCGCGTAGAGCGCATCGCCCGCGATGTCGGATGCCGCGTTCTCCGGCGCGAACGCGTGCACGGAGAGTCCCGCCCCGGTCACGAGCACCAGCAGGACGACGGCGCCGATGCGTCGTCCTCGCCGTCCGCCTCGCGGTGCAACGTCGGCGTTCGCCGAGCGACGGCCGGCGGCATCGCGCGGAGAGTCCATCCCCACAGTCTGCGTCACGCTCCTGCGGCAGCGAGCGATCGCAGCACTAGATCGGAGGGACGGCGTTGCGATTCGGGTGTCGGCCCAGGATGGCGACCCCGGCGAGCACCGCATTGCCGAGCGAGAACACCGCGAGGACCAACCAGACGAGAACGCCGTCTGCGAACGCCTGGTCGAGCAGAAGTAGGACGAGTAGCACGACCTCGCCGACGAGCAGGAACAGCAGCATCACTCGCTCGATCCGTGATGCACGGCGACGGGCTGTCAGTTGTGCGGACGTGAGCGCAGCCAAGAGTCCGGCCAGAATGATCGCGTTCATTGGTCCTTGGACGGGCACGTTGAACGTGCCCCGACCTTCACCTCCTCAGCAGGTACGCAGACGTAGTCATGACGTTCGATTCAGCATCCCGTCCCTTCGTCGGCGGGCTTCGCGACACCCAGCTTCGCAACAGAGAAGTTCCGATGAGCAACAAGTCCTACCCAGAAGACCTCTATCAACGGAGGAAAATGACGCGCATTCTGTCCCCGCTTCGGAGGACAGTCGGGTTGCCTCGTACGCTCGAGCACCAAAAGCTCATCGACGACAACCGTTCGACCCCGAGGGCTTTGGAGGGGTTGACGTTTCGCAGACATGCAGAACGCCCGGAATCTCTCGCGAGGTTCCGGGCCGGATCCAGCATGCCACGGTGCACAACGCGAAAGGGCCGGCCTTTCGGCCGACCCTTTCTCATGTGGTCGGGATGACAGGATTTGAACCTGCGACCCCTTGACCCCCAGTCAAGTGCGCTACCAAGCTGCGCCACATCCCGATGCCCGAGCCGGAGCGCGGACAACTCCCCCATCCTACCCGGTCCCCGGAGCCCTCGCGAACGCGGCCGGGCCCCTCGCGCGTGTCGGAGCCGCGCAGTAGCTTCTCGGTATGGCGCAGATCACCATCCAACCCGCCACCGCCGACCGCTTCGCCGACGCCCAGCATGCCTGGGACAACGGCGGCGACGGGCGCGGCTGCCAGTGCCAGTGGTGGACGATCACGAATGCGGAATGGAACACCACGTCGCAGCCGCAGCGCCAGGAGCTCTTCCGCGCCGAGGTCGATGCCGGGCCGCCGCCCGGACTCGTCGCCTACGTCGACGGCGAGCCCGCCGGCTGGGTGCGCGTCGGACCGCGCACGCGGCAACGACGTCTCGCGCGAACGAAGAACTTCGCTCAGTCCGCCGAGCCGTGGGATGACGACTCGGTGTGGGCCGTCAGCTGCTTCGTGGTGCGCAAGGAGCACCGCGGCGAAGGACTCAACGATCGACTGCTCGCCGCCGCCGTCGACTTCGCGCGAGAGGGCGGCGCACGCGTGATCGAGGCATACCCGCTCGATCCCGCAGAGGGTTCCAAGAAGGGATCGAGCGCGCTGTTCCACGGCGTCGTGTCGACGTTCGTGAAGGCAGGTTTCGAAGAAGTGGCCCGTCCACGTGCAGATCTCGCTATCGTGGCTCTCGACCTGCGCTCCTGAGAGCGCCAGCCCTGGAACGTGGCCACGCCCCTGGGGTTGATCTACCCTGGACGACGGCGTCTCCTGTCATGCACCGCCTGAGGAGGACCATGCCACGCCTGTGGATCGCTTTCGCCCCGTTCATCTTCGCTGCGCTCGTGCACGTGTGGGCGCTCGCCGTCGACGCGCACGACGCCGCACGTCCCACGAAGCTGATGCTGATGCCGTTCCTCGCCCTCGCGGTGGTGTGGGCGGGGCATCGCCACTGGACGAGTGCGCACACGATCCTCGTGGTCGCCATCGGACTGTCGTGGCTGGGCGACGGAGCCGGGCCGCTCTTCCCCGGCACCGACGTCGTGCCGGTCATGCTCCTCTTCTTCGCGCTCGCCCACCTCTGCTACATCTGGCTGTTCTGGCGCATGCTCGCCGTTCGTCGCGTCCCCCTGTGGTCCGCGGTGTACGCCGTCTGGTACGTCGCCCTCCTCGTCGTGCTGTGGCCGTACCTCGGCGCCCTCCTCATCCCGGTCGCGCTCTACGGCATCGTGCTCGGCGCGACGGCGGTCGGCGCGGCGCGCTGTCACCCGCTGATCGCATGGGGCGGCGCGTTCTTCCTCGCGTCGGACTCGATCCTCGCGTTCGAGCTCTTCGTCCCCGACGCGCTCCCGGCATGGTCGAGCCCACTCGTCATGTCGCTGTACTGCCTGGGCCAGGGCCTCATCGCCGCAGGGGTGCTGGAAGCGACGCGTGCGCGTCTCGAGGCCCCCGTCGAGGCCGCGCCCGCCGTCAATGCCACAGCATGACCATGCGCATCGACACCTGACACGAGCGCCCACCGAATGACACCCGAGGCCACGGCATGAAGGATGCCTCCGCTCGCGTCGATGCGTGGCTCTGGGCGATCCGCGTCTACAAGACGCGTTCCGCCGCCACCACGGCGTGCCGCGCCGGCCATGTGCGCGTGAACGGCGAACGGGCGAAGGCCGCTCAGCCGGTGCGTCCCGGCGACGAGCTGCGGGTGCGGATCGCCGGCTTCGACCGCATTCTCGTCGTGAAGCAGCCCATCACGAAGCGCGTGGGAGCCTCCGTCGCCGCCGAGGCGGTCGAGGACCGCACTCCGCCTCCTCCACCTCGCGAGCTGACGGCCTTCGTGCCGGTGCGCGACCGCGGTGCCGGCCGGCCGACGAAGCGCGAACGGCGCGAGATCGACCGTCTGCGCGATCGCTGAAACCACGAGAGGCGTGTCGCTTCCGCGACGGATCAGGCGATGAGCTCCTGGAGCCAGCGCGTGCCTCGGACGTGGGCGGCAGCATCCGTCACCCTCTGACGCAGCTCACGATCGCCGGTCACCACGGTCACCTGCCTCCCCGCTGCGACGAGGCGCCGGGTTTCCGCGACGATCGCGTCGTCTCCGGATGCCTCCGCTCGCACGACATCGATGCCTGCGACGTCGCCGGCCGCACGCGCCTGACCCTCGAGCACGACGGACCATTCGGGGAACCACGTGTGCTCGGGAAGATCGAGCGCCGATGCGAGGATGCCCGTTTCGGCGGCTCCCGCCACGCGCGACAGCAGACCAGCCGCCGCGCCAGGTCGGTCGCGCCACCATCCGTCGGCCACCGAGCCCACCACGTTCGCCGCATCGACGACGATCGCAGGCCGCGCGGTCAGCAGGCCCCGCAGGCGGTCCCACGACGCAGCGAAGCCGGGATGGAGCGGATGCTGCGACACCGCGTCGATCGGCACCCAGGCGAGTTCCCTGCTCTCCGGGTCGCTGATGGTCGGCTCGAACGGGACCTCCACGTCGCCGATGAGCGTCGTGTAGCTCCAGTAGCCGAGATCGAGCACCGACAGCACGCGCGCGCGGATCGCGGCATCCGGAACCCCTGCTTCCTCGGCCGCTTCGCGCAGAGCCGCGTCGCACGCCGACTCGCCCTCGTGGCGGGCACCGCCCGGCAGAGCCCACGTGTCGCCGAAGTGGCTCCACGAGACGCGATGCTGCAGCAGCACTCCGCGGTCCGCGTCCACGGCGAGCAGACCCGCCGCACCGAATCGGCCCCAGTACCGCTCGCCGGTCGGTGCGACGACCCACGCGTCCCCGGGGTCGCGCGGGCCGAGCGGGCGGCGCGCTTCACCGAAGGCAGGGGGCTCGATCGTCACGCTGCCAGCCTGTCACACCGGCCGGCGCGGGGCGTCCGGGTGTCGGCCCGTGACCGACCGCCGGCGCCCTGTCGGCCGGTCCCCGCCGCTCAGCGCTGGCGGCGCTCCCGGACGCGCATGTTGATCACGATCGGCGACCCCTCGAAGCCGTAGATCTCGCGCAGACGGCGCTGGATGAACCGGCGGTAGCCCGGGTCGAGGAATCCGGTCGTGAACAGCACGAATGTCGGCGGCCGGCTCGCTGCCTGCGTGCCGAACAGGATGCGCGGCTGCTTGCCGCCACGGAGCGGGTGCGGGTGCTCGTTGACCAGCTCGGTGAGGAACGCGTTGAACTTGCCGGTCGGAATGCGCTGATCCCACGATTCGAGCGCGGTCTCGAGCGCAGGAACGAGCTTGTCGAGGTGGCGACCGGTGCGGGCCGAGATGTTGACGCGCGGCGCCCACGCGACGTGCGCGAGGTCCTGCTCGATCTCGCGCTCGAGGTACCGTCGGCGATCCTGCCCGTCCATGTCGTCGTCGTTGAGGCGATCCCACTTGTTGTAGGCGATGACGAGCGCGCGGCCCGACTCGAGCACCAGGTCGATGATGTTGAGATCCTGCACACTGACAGGCTGCGTGACGTCGATGACCACGATCGCGACTTCGGCCTTCTCGAGCGCGGCCGAGGTGCGCAGGGAGGCGTAGAAGTCCGCACCCTGCTGAAGGTGGACGCGGCGACGGATGCCTGCCGTGTCGACGAAGCGCCACAGCTTGCCGCCCAGATCGACGATCTCGTCCACGGGGTCGCGGGTCGTGCCGGCGAGCTCGTTCACGACGACGCGCTCTTCACCGGCGGCCTTGTTGAGGAGGGAGGACTTGCCGACGTTGGGGCGGCCGAGGATCGCCACGCGGCGCGGGCCGCCGATCTCAGCCTTCGCGACGGCCGAGACGTCGGGGAGCACCTTCACGACCTCGTCGAGGAGGTCGGCCACTCCACGGCCGTGGATCGCCGAGACGGGGTGCGGCTCGCCGAGTCCGAGGTTCCACAGCGCGGCGGCCTCGGGCTCATGGCGAGCGTCGTCGATCTTGTTCGCCACGAGGAACACCGGCTTGCCGCTCTTGCGCAGCAGACGCACGACGTGCTCGTCGGTGGACGTCGCGCCGACCATCGCGTCGACGACGAACATGACCACGTCGCAGAGGTCGATCGCAACCTCGGCCTGAGCGGCGACGGAGCGGTCGATGCCGCGCGCGTCGGGCTCCCACCCGCCGGTGTCGACGAGCGAGAACCGGCGCTCCATCCACTCGGCCTTGTACGTGACGCGGTCGCGGGTGACGCCCGGGGTGTCCTCGACGACCGCTTCCCGGCGACCGAGGATGCGGTTGACGAGCGCAGACTTGCCGACGTTCGGGCGCCCGACGATCGCCACGACGGGCAGGGCGGGCAGGTACTCGATGCCGTCTTCGCCGCGCAGCACTCCGTCGAGGAGGACGGAGTCCTCGTCGTCGAGCTCGTAGTCGGCGAGCCCCGCACGGAGCGAGGCGGCGCGCCTTTCGGCCAGTTCCTCGTCGAGGTCTGCCAGGTTCTCGGCGAGGTGGTCCTCGCCCGCTTCGAATTCGTCGAAGTCTTCTGCGTCGCGGCTGTCAGCGGCCATCGTTCATTCCCGTCTGTACAGGCTCATTCGTGCGGATGACGCCGATGACGGCGTCCACGGTCTGGTCGAAGTCGAGGTGGGTCGAGTCGACGACCTCGACGCCCGGCGCGGCGGTGAGGAAGTCGACGACAGCCGAGTCGGAGGCATCGCGCTTGTGCAGCGCAGCGGCGACGGCCGCGGCATCCTGTCCGGCGAGTTCGGCGCTGCGCCTCGCCGCCCGCACCTCGGGGGCGGCCGTGAGGAGGATGCGCACCGGGGCGTCGGGCGCGACGACCGTCGTGATGTCGCGGCCCTCGATGACGACGCCGGAGCGGCCGGATGCCGTCACCAGGGCACGGAAGAGCGTGTTGACGGACTGCCGCACCGCGGGCACGCGTGCGACGCCGCTCACAGCATCCGACACGCGCGGCTCGCGGATCGCGGCGGTCACGTCGGCTGCACCCACCCGCACCCAGAAGGTGTCCGGATCGAGCGAGATCGCGTAGTCGAAGTCGCCCATCACTTCGAGGACGGCGGTCGAGTCAGACGTGTCGATGCCGTGCTCGAGCGCGTGCCACGCGAGCGCCCGATAGGCGGCGCCGGTGTCGAGGAAGCCATAGCCCAGTCGGCGCGCGACCTGCTTGGAGACGCTCGATTTGCCGCTGCCGGCGGGTCCGTCGATCGCGACGATGAACGGCTCAGTCATTGGTGGTGCTCGCAATCTTCCAGCCGCGGGCCTCCAGGCCCTCCACGGCGCGTCGTACGGCACTGGGCACGACGCTGATCTCGGCCAGGCCGAACTGCGCGCCGGGCGAGTGCTCCAGACGCAGGTCCTCGACGTTCACGTCGAGCTCCCCGAGCTCTCCGAACAGGCGCCCGAGCTGGCCCGACGTGTCGTCGACCATCACGACGACCTGCTCGAAGCGGCGGTTCTGACCGTGCTTGCCGGGGAGGCGCTCGACGCCCTCGTTCCCTCGGCGGATCGTGTCGGCGACGGCGCGGCGTGCGCCGGGAGCGTCGGGGCTGCGCAGCGCATCGGCCACCGACGAGAGGTCAGCGGCGAGCGCATCGAGCACGTCGACCACCGGGGTCGCATTGGCGCCGAGGATCTGCACCCACAGTTCGGGGGCGGATGCCGCGATCCGCGTCGTATCGCGCACCCCCTGGCCCGCCAGGCCGAGGGATCCGTCCGGCGCGTCCACGAAGCGACCGGCGAGAAGGCTCGCGACGAGCTGCGGAACGTGGGAGACGAGCGCGACGGCGCGGTCGTGCTCTTCCGGACCCATCTCGAGGGGCATCGCGCCGAGGTCCAGGGCGAGCGCCTCGACGACCGCGAGATCGGTCGCCGACGTCTCGCCGTCACGGCATACGACCCAGGGCCGGCCGACGAAGATGTCGGCGCGCGCCGAGATGGCTCCGCCGCGTTCGCGTCCCGCGAGCGGGTGCGAGCCGATGTAGTGGGTGAGATCGACGCCGCGTTCGCGCAACGTGCGCAGCGGCTCGAGCTTGACACTGGCGACGTCGGTGACGACGGCCCGCGGGTACCGTGCGAGCTCGCGCTCGATGACGTCGGCCGTGACATCCGGCGGCACCGCCACCACGATGAGTGCGGGCTCGTCCTCTGCGGCCGCCCGACGGCCGGCGCCGTAGTCGACGGCGAGGCGCAGCTGTGCCGGAGAGGTGTCGTCGAGCGCGACATCGACCCCGAGTGCGGTCAGCGCGTGGCCGATGCTCGCGCCGAGCAGGCCGGCGCCCACGATCCGCACGGTGCCCTGCACCCGCGCGGCGCGCGCGCCGGAAGTCGTCGGCGTGGACTCGGTCACTCGTTCTCCTGATCGCTCCGCGGGTCGGAGTCGTCGTGGGACTCGGGCGCATCGCCCGTCGCGCGACGCGCGAGAGTCAGCAGAGCGCCCCGCTCCACCTTAGTCAACTCACGAGCGCGCCCGGCTGGCAGCGTTCCCAGGTGAAGTGGACCGAACTGCCGCCTCACGAGTTCGACGACCGGATGCCCCACCTCCGCCATCATGCGCCGCACGATGCGGTTGCGTCCCGAGTGCAGCGTGAGTTCGACCAGCGATCCCCCGCCTTCGGCCGACGACGACAGCAGTCGCGCCTTGTCGGCGGCGATCCGGCCGTCTTCGAGCTCGACGCCGCGCAGGAGCCGCTGGATCGTCTGCGGCGTCACCCGTCCCTCGACCTTCGCGATGTAGACCTTCGTCACCCCGAAGGACGGATGCGCCAGGACGTGGGCGAGCTCGCCGTCGTTGGTCAGCACGAGGAGGCCGCTGGTCTCCGCGTCGAGCCGCCCGACGTTGTACAGGCGCTCCTCCCAGTCCTTCGTGAACATTCGCAGATCCGGGCGCCCCCGTTCGTCCTTCATCGAGCTGACCACGCCTGTCGGCTTGTTGAGCATCACGTAGCGCTTGGACTGATCGAGCTGCACCGCGGAGCCGTCGACGTCGACGAGGTCGCTCTCGGGGTCGATGCGGGATCCGAGCTCGGTCACGACCTGGCCGTTGACGCGGACGCGGCCCTCGACGATGAGCTGTTCCGCCACACGACGCGAGGCGACACCCGCGTTCGCGAGCACCTTCTGCAGACGGACGCCCTCGGGCGTGCCGAAGGGATCGTGGTCGCTCATCGGCGGGCCTCCTCGTCGAATCCGTCGGCCCCGTCATCGAGGAGCGGCGAGATGTGCGGCAGCTCGTCGAGCGAGTTGATGCCGAGGTTCACCAGGAGCGCGCCCGTGGTGCCGTAGTTGATGGCGCCGGTCTCGGCATCCGTGAACACTTCGGTGATGAGCCCGCGCGAGAGCAGCGTGCGCACGACGGAGTCGACGTTCACCGCACGGATCGACGCCACCTGGCCGCGTGTGACGGGCTGCTTGTACGCGATGACGGCGAGCGTCTCGAGCGCCGCCTGCGACAGGCGCGACGGCGCCTGCGCGTTCACGAACTCGCTCACGAGGTCGTCGTGCTCCTCACGGACGTAGAGGCGCCAGCCGCCCCCCACCTCGCGCAGCTCGAAGCCGCGCACGGGTCCGCCGGTCTCGCCGTCGTAATCGGCGACGAGCCCCTCCACGGCCTGCCGGACGGCCGGGACCGGCGAGCCGACCGCCGCAGCGAGGCTCACGAGGCTCTGCGGCTCCTCGACGATGAGCAGGATCGCCTCCAGCCGTCGCGCGACGTCGGTGGTCGCCACGGGTGCGGACGGTTCCTGTGCGTGAGGATCATCGGTCATAGTCGGCTCCCAGAGTGGCGAGGTTCTCGTCGGACCAGCGCTGCGCACTCCAGCGGAGCGTGAGCTCCCCGAGCGGCTCGAGCTGTTCGAAGGACAGGGCGGCGTGGCGGTACAGCTCCAGCACAGAGAGGAATCGGGCGACCACGACACCGGGCTGAGTGACACCGGCGACGAGCTCGCGGAAGTTCAAGGTGCCGGCATCCCGCAGCAGCGTCACCACGACCGCGGCCTGCTCACGGATGCTCACGAGCGGAGCGTGCAGGTGGTCGAGCCCGACGTGCGGGATCTCCTTGGGCGTCATCGCAAGGAGGGCGAGCGCGGCGAAGTCGTCGGCGCTGAGCGTCCAGACCAGTTCGGGCACCGCGTTGCGGTACTTCTCGTCGAGCCGCACCGCACGGGTGTGCCGACGATCCTCGCGCTGCAGGCAGCGCTCGAACCACACCGAGACCTCCTTGAAGGCCCGGTACTGCAGAAGACGGGCGAACAGCAGATCCCGCGCCTCGAGCAGCGCAACCGATTCCGCGTCGACGAGCTCTCCCTGCGGCAGGAGCCCCGCGACCTTCATGTCGAGGAGGGTCGCCGCGACGACGAGGAATTCGGATGCCTCCTCCAGCTCCTCGTCGGGCCCGAGTTCGCGCAGGTACGCGATGAACTCGTTCGTCACGGCCGACAGCGACACCTCTGTGATGTCGAGCTCGTGCTTCGAGATGAGAGTAAGCAGCAGGTCGAACGGCCCGTCGAAGCCCGCGAGCGAGACGCGGAAGCCCTCGACGGGCGACTCGCTGGCGAGGGCGTGCTCGTCAGGCGACGGCGCCACGGGCGACCAGCTCCCGCGCCAGTCGCAGGTAGGCCTGCGCGGCGGCGTGCTCGGGCGCGAACTCGGTGATGGGCATGCCCGACACCGAGGCGTCCGGGAACTTCACGGTCCTGCCGATGACGGTCTCGAGGACGTCGTCGCCGAAGGCGTCGACGACCCGCTCGAGCACCTCCCGCGAGTGGAGCGTGCGCGCGTCGTACATCGTCGCGAGCACACCGTCGAGCGTGATCGTCGGGTTCAGCCGATCGCGCACCTTGTCGATCGTCTCGATGAGCATCGCGACGCCGCGCAGGGCGAAGAACTCGCACTCGAGCGGGATGATCACGCCGTGGCTGGCGGTGAGCGCGTTCACCGTCAGCAGGCCGAGCGAGGGCTGGCAGTCGACGAGGATCACGTCGTAGTCGGGAGTGAGCTTGCGCAGCGCGCGAGAGAGGGTCTGCTCGCGCGCGACCTCGTTCACCAGGTGCACTTCCGCGGCCGACAGATCGATGTTGGCCGGAATCACGTCGAGGTTCTCGACGCGGCTCTTCACCACGACGTCGCGCGGATCACGCTTGCCGTCGACGAGCAGATCGTAGATCGTCGGGATGTCGTGGGTCTGGATGCCGAGTCCGGCCGACAGCGCGCCCTGCGGGTCGAAGTCGACCGCGAGCACCTTGCGGCCGTAGCTGGCGAGCGCGGCTGCGAGGTTGATGGTGGTCGTCGTCTTTCCGACGCCGCCCTTCTGATTGCACAGCGAGATGATGCGGGCGGGACCCGTGCCGTCGAGGGCCGGAGGGGTCGGGAAGCCGTGGTAGGGACGTCCGGTGGGACCGATCGGCGTCCCGTCGCCTGAGGCCTTCGTCGCGCCCCGCTTGCTGCCCGCCACAGACTCTCCTGACTTCGCCATGCCGTGCACCGATTCTAGTCACGGCGAGGCCCTTCCCCCGGGAAGGGTCAGCGGGCGCGCGGGTGAGAGGTGACGTAGACGTCGCGGAGCGCGTCGACGGAGACATGGGTGTAGATCTGCGTGGTGGCCACGGAGGCATGGCCGAGCAGCTCCTGGACGACCCGCACGTCGGCGCCGCCCTGGAGCAGGTGGGTCGCGAACGAATGCCGGAGCGTGTGCGGCGAGACGTGGGCGGTGAGCTGCGCGCGGTCGGCGGCGTCATGGATGATCAGCCACGCGCTCTGCCGCGACAGCGGCGCGCCGCGTGCGCCGAGGAACAGCTTCGGCGTCGCCCTCCCTCGGCGCGAGAGCTCGGGGCGCGCGCGCGTCAGATACGCGTCCACCGCGGCGCGAGCGTATGAGCCGACCGGCACGATCCGCTCTTTCGAGCCCTTTCCGCGCACCCGGATCACATCGCCGTGGGCGAGGTCGTCGACGTCGAGCTGCACGACCTCGGACACCCGCGCTCCGGTGGCATAGAGGAGCTCGAGCAGGGCACGGTCGCGCAGACCCACCAGGTCTCCGGGGGCTGCGCCGGGAGCGGCATCCGCCTCTGTCGACGGAGCGGGACCCGACGCCTCCAGCAGCGCCTCGACCTGATCGATGGTGAGCGCCTTCGGCAGCCGCTGCGGCTGCTTCGGCGGGCGCAGACGCGCGGACGGGTCGACGTTCTCGATGCCCTCGCGGGCCAGGAAGCGATGCAGTCCGCGCACCGACGACTGCAGTCGAGCGAGAGAGGATGCCGCGACCGCCGGCTGCGCGGAGGCGCGCTCGCCGGCGAACTCGGCGACGACGGCGGAGGTTACCTCGGATGAGTCGCCGATGCCCCGCGCGGCGAGCCACGCGACGTATCCGGCGAGGTCTCGGCGGTACGCGGCGACGGTGTTGTCGGACAGACCGCGCTCGATGGTGATGTGCCGCAGGTAGGCGTCCACCGCCCGGTCGAGCCTCATGTCAGGACCCGGATGCGCCGTCCGGGCGCTCCGCCGCTGCGCGCAGCCGTTCCGCTGCCGCGAGAACGCCGACCGCGAGGATGCCGTTGCGCAGGCGCCCCGCGAGAACGCCGGCGACGACCTCTGTGAGCGGCACCCACTCCACCCGGATGTCGGCCTCCTCGTCTTCGCGAGGGTGAATCGCCCGAGCAGCCGACAGGCCCCGCGCGAGGAAGAGGTGGACGACCTCGTCGTTGCCGCCGGGCGTCGTGAAGACGCTGACGAGGGGCTCCCACGATTCCGCCACGAGATCGGCTTCCTCCGCGAGCTCGCGCACGGCGCTCTGCATCGGGGTCTCCCCCGCCACGTCGAGGAGTCCGGCAGGGATCTCCCAATCGCGATGGCGGATCGGATGCCGGTACTGCTGGATCAGCAGCACCCGGTCGGTGTCGTCGATCGCGACGATCGCGGCCGCGCCGGGATGATCCACGTACTGACGTACGATCTGGTCGCCGTTGTACGCGACGGTGTCGCTGCGGACGTCCCACACGCGCCCCTCGTACACCAGATCGCTGTCGATGACCTCGAGCGTGACGGGCTCGTCGGCGAGCGGCGAGCCGCCGACGGCGTCAGCCATTCTCGACGTCGAAGAGCTCGCTGGAGCGGTGCCGCTCGAGGGCCGCGCCGACGAGGCCGCGGAAGAGCGGATTCGCGTCCGTCGGACGGGAACGGAGCTCGGGGTGCGCCTGCGTCGCGATGTAGTAGGGGTGCACGTCGCGCGGGAGCTCCACGTACTCGACGAGGTCCAGATCGGGATTGATGCCGGAGAACACCAGGCCCGCCTGTGCGATCTGGTCGCGATAGCGGTTGTTCACCTCGTAGCGGTGGCGGTGGCGCTCCGAGGCACGGCGGGAACCGTAGACCTCGGCGGCGATCGAGCCCTCGGCGAGTTCCGCCGGGTACAGCCCGAGGCGCATCGTGCCGCCCATGTCGCCGCTCTCGAGGATGTCGACCTGCTCCTCCATCGTCGCGATGACAGGGTGCACGGTGTCGGGGTCGAACTCGCTCGACGAGGCGTCCTCGATGCCCGCGACATGACGCGCGTACTCGATGACGATGCACTGGAGCCCGAGACAGATGCCCAGCGTCGGAATCCCCTGCTCGCGCGCGAACTTGAGGGCGCCGATCTTGCCCTCGATGCCGCGGATGCCGAAGCCGCCCGGGATCACGATGCCGTCGAGCGGGGCGAGCGCCTTCGCGGCTCCTTCGGGGGTCTCGCACTCGTCCGAGGGGATCCAGCGGATCTTGACGTGGGTCTCCTGGGCGAATCCGCCCGCCTTGAGCGCCTCGGTGACCGAGAGGTAGGCGTCCGGGAGATCGATGTACTTGCCGACGAGGCCGATCGTGACCTCGTGCTTGGGGTTGTGCACCGCCTGAAGCACGCGCTCCCATCGCGACCAGTCCACCTCGGTCGCGTTCGCCAGCCCCAGCGCTCGCACGATGTACTCGTCGAGTCCCTGCTCGTTGAGCATCGACGGGATGTCGTAGATGCTCGGCACGTCGACGGCGTTGACGACGGCACCCTCGTCGACGTCGCACATGAGTGCGATCTTCCGCTTGTTCGACTCGGTGACGGGACGGTCGCTGCGCAGCACGAGGGCATCGGGCTGGATGCCGATCGAGCGGAGCGTTGCGACCGAGTGCTGCGTCGGCTTGGTCTTCTGCTCGCCGGAGGCGCCCATGAAGGGCACGAGCGAGACATGAACGAAGAACACGTTCTGGCGACCGAGCTCGTGGCGGATCTGACGCGCCGACTCGATGAACGGCTGCGACTCGATGTCGCCGACAGTACCGCCGATCTCGGTGATGATCACGTCGGGGCGCGGCTCCTCGGTCGCCTGCAACCGCATGCGGCGCTTGATCTCGTCGGTGATGTGAGGGATCACCTGCACGGTGTCTCCGAGGTACTCGCCGCGCCGCTCTCGCGCGATCACCTGCGAGTAGATCTGCCCCGTCGTCACGTTCGCGGCCTGGCTCAGCTCGATGTCGAGGAAGCGCTCGTAGTGTCCGATGTCGAGATCGGTCTCGGCGCCGTCGTCCGTCACGAAGACTTCGCCGTGCTGGAACGGATTCATCGTGCCCGGGTCGACGTTGAGGTACGGATCCAGCTTCTGCATGACGACGTGCAGGCCGCGCGCCGTGAGCAGGTTTCCGAGGCTGGCGGCGGTGAGGCCCTTGCCGAGAGAGGAAACGACACCACCGGTCACGAAGATGTGCTTGGTGGTGTCGTTCGAAGTGTCACCGCGGGAAGAACCAGAAGTCTGCATCACGGGCTTTTATCCTATCTCACGTCTGGGGGTCGATCCTGAGCGAACGCGGCGTGGCTCGGGCGATCGCGTCGCTCGTCGGCAGCGCGGGCGGGTCATACAACCTCGGTCCGCAGCCCGAGGAGCTCGCGCGCATGGGTGAGCGCGGCATCCGAATCCGGCATGCCCGACAGCAGCCGGGCCACCTCTGCCTCGCGGTCGGCTCCGTCGAGGCGGCGGACATCGGATGCCGTCACCGACCCGTCGACCGCCTTCACGACCGTCAGGTGATTGGTGGCGAACGCCGCGACCTGCGCCAGGTGGGTGACGGCGATGACCTGCGAAGACTGCGCCAAGCGTGCGAGCCGGCGCCCGACCTCGATCGCCGCCGCTCCCCCGATCCCGGCATCGACCTCGTCGAACACGAACGTCGGGACCGGATCCGCCGCCGCGATGACGACTTCGATCGCGAGCATGACCCGACTGAGCTCGCCGCCGGATGCACCGCGGGACACGGGTCGCGGGTCCGCGCCCGGATGCGGAGCCAGCAGGATCGCGACGTCATCACGTCCCGAGACGGACTCCGCGCCCGGCGACACCGCCACGGACAGGCGGGCGTCGGGCATCGCGAGTGCTCGCAGTTCGGCCGTGACAGCGGCGCCGAGCCGTTCGGCAGCGTCGGTGCGCGCGTCGGTGAGAACGGCGGCTGCGGCGTCGACGGCGGATGCTGCGGCATCCCGCTCGGCGGTCAGCCGCTCGACGCGATCGGTGTCGTCGTCGAGTTCGGCGAGGCGCGCGGAGCCGGTGTCGAGAAGCTCGATCGCGGCGTCGAGCGTGCCGTGCGCACGCACGAGCGCCGAGAGCACGGCGCGACGCTCTTCGACCGCGGCGAGCTCGTGCGGCCCGGTCTCGTCGAGATCGGCGAGGTACCCGGCCAGGGCCGCGGCGACGTCGGAGGTGCGATAGCCGAGTTCGGCGACCTGTCCGGCGAGCTCTTCGAGCGCCGGATCGACGGCGCGCTCGAGAGCCCGTCGGGCTTCGGCCAGGAGCGATGCCGCGTCCGGCTCGCCCTCGCCGGACAGTGCGTCATGGGCCGTCGCTGCCGCGATACGGAGCTCTTCCGCGTTGGCGAGCCGCTCGGCGCGCACCATGAGCTCGGCATCCTCGCCGGGCTGTGGAGCGGCCTGCTCGATCTCGGCGACCTGCGCGCGCAGTTCGTCCGCCTCGCGGGCACGGGCCTCGCCGTCGTCGGTGATGGCCGTCAGTTCGCGGTCGGCGGTCCGCCAACGTTCGTACGCCTCGCGGTACGTCGCCAGCGCGCCCTGCACGGCGACGCCCCCGAAGCGGTCGAGCGCATCGCGTTGGGCGACAGCGCTCCGCAGCCGCAGCTGGTCGGACTGGCCGTGCACGACGACGAGCTCGTCAGCGAGGTCGGCGAGCACGCCGGCCGGAGCGGTCCTGCCGCCGACCGAGGCCCGGCCGCGCCCTTCGCTCGAGATCGATCGCCCGACGAAGAGCTCGGCGCGCCCGTCGCCGAGCGGCTCGAGGTCTCCTCCGGCGTCGCGGACACGATCGGCGACCGCCCCCGACTCGGGCACGATCCACACCCCGTCGACCGTCGCATGCGTCGCTCCCGATCGCACGGCGCCGGAGTCGGCCCGCTGTCCGAGGAGGAGCCCGAGCCCCGTCACGACCATCGTCTTCCCCGCGCCCGTCTCACCGGTGATCGCGGTGAACCCGGGCCCGATGGGCAGGGTCGCCTCCGCGATCACCCCGAGGTCGCGCAGGCGCATCTCCTCGATCACGGCGTGGGTCCCGTGATCGCGGCGGGTCCTCGCCAGCCTTCGACCGGCAGCCGGAACTTTCGCACGAGCCGGTCGGTGAACCGCGCCGGATGCAGTCGCGCGAGCCGCACCGGGTTCTCGGAGCGTCGCACGACCACGCGGGCGCCGGGCGGCAGGTCGTGGGAGCGGCGTCCGTCGCACCACAGGATCCCGACGCCGTTGGTGCGCTCGAGCACCTCGATCGCCACGGCATGCTGGGGACCGACGACGAGCGGCTTCGCGAAGAGGGCGTGGGCCGACAGCGGCACGACGGAGATCGCCTCGACGGTCGGCCAGATCACGGGTCCGCCGGCGGAGAAGTTGTAGGCCGTCGATCCCGTGGGGGTGGACACGACGACCCCGTCGCACCCGAAGGTGGACAGCGGGCGTCCGTCGACCTCGATCACGACCTCGAGCATGCGTTCGCGGCTGGCCTTCTCGACCGTGGCCTCGTTGAGCGCCCAGGTCTCGTAGATGACGGAGTCCGCGGCATCCTTCACCCGCACCGCCAGCGCGAGGCGCTCCTCGACCTCGTAGTCGCGGGCGATGACGCGCCTCACCGCGTCGTCCATGTCATCGCGCTCGATCTCGGCGAGAAAGCCGACGTGGCCCATGTTGATGCCGAGGACCGGCGCCGTCCCCTCGCGGACGAGCTCGGCGGCCCGGAGGATCGTGCCGTCTCCGCCGAGCACGATCGCCAGCTCGACATCGGCCACCGGGACGTCGTCTCCGAGCACCGCGACCTCGCCTAACGACGGGATCACGGCCGAGAGCTCGGCTCGGTCGTCTGCGGCGAGGACCGGGCGCGCGCCCGCCGCACGCAGCGCCGCCACGACCCGCTCGGCGGCGAACACGGTGTCGTCGCGATGGGCGTGCGCGACGACGAGGATGTCGCGCACGGTGCGTGCGTCGTTGTCGGTCATCAGACCCCCGCCAGTCGGTTCACGGTGCTCAACCATTCTGTCGGATTGCTCCCACGTCCCGGCGCGAGGTGCGCGATGTACTCGGAATTGCCGTGCGTTCCCACGATCGGGGACGACACGACGCCACAGGTGCCGAGCCCGGCATCCCAGGCCGACCAGAGCACGCCGGCCACGGCATCCGCCCGCAGCGCGGGATTCGTGACCAGGCCGCCCTTCACCGCCGTGCGGCCGACCTCGAACTGCGGCTTCACGAGCAGCACCAGGTCGCCTTCGTCGGCGACCACTGCTCGAGCGGCCGGCAGCACGTGCGCGAGGGAGATGAACGACAGATCGCCGGTGACCACTGACGGCGGCGCATCGACGCCGCTCACCTCGGCAAGGGACTGCGCAGTCATGTGACGCACGTTGTACCCCTCGATCGAGACCACTCCGGGGTCGGAGGCGACGGATGCCGCGAGCTGCCCGTGCCCGACATCCACCGCGATCACCGGCTCAGCGCCCCGCTCCCGCAGCACCTGGGTGAACCCGCCGGTCGAGGCGCCCATGTCGAGCGCGACGCGACCCGCGACGGCGATGCCGAAGGCGTCCAGGCCGGCGATGAGCTTGTGCGCGGCGCGGCTGACGTAGTGATCGACACCGGCGACCTCGATCGACGCGGAGTCGCCGACGGGTGTCGACGCCTTCACGACCGGCCGTCCGTCGACGGTCACGAGGCCGTCGGCAATGAGGGTCGCCGCGTGGGTTCGCGATCGTGCGAGCCCCCGGGCAGCCAGCGCGGCATCGAGCCGCGACGTCATGACGCGGACGAGGCGCCGGGCGTGGCTTCGAGCCGCCGCGCCAGCGTGTCGTGGAGGGCGTCGTACGCGTCGGCACGGGTCGGCAGCGGCTGCGCCTCGATCACCTCGAGCGTGGACAGCAGGTCGCCGGGGTCGGTCTCGCGGGCGGACGCGTGCTCGTCGGGCTGCACCATTCCCCAAGGATACGGCGAACCACCCGCGTCGCCGTGCGACTCAGGGGCGGTGGAAGGGATCCGCGTAGAGCTGCTCGGGAACTCGGAACCCGAAGATCGCCCGCCCGGTCGACCAGATCGCGGCCGCGCCTGCGCGCAGCAGGTCGATCGGCCGGTCGCCCTCCGACACGATCCGCACGTCCGGTCCCTCGATCCGCACCACGGCGCCTCGCACCGTGGCGACGTCGCCCTCGATCTTCACCTCGGGATACGGCTCGTGGAGTTCGCGCAGGTCGCCGAGAATGAACGTCGGCTGCGACCCCTGGGGTGCCGCGAGGACGTGCTTGGGCCGGTCGATTCCGGTGAGCACCAGCGCCGAGTCGATTCCGGCCCGGTTGGCGCCGAGAATGTCGGTGTCGAGGCGGTCGCCGAGGAAGAGCGGATGCTGCGCCCCGAACCGGGCGACGGCCTCCTCGAAGATCGGCACCTCGGGTTTGCCGGCGACCGTCGCCAGACGGCCGATCGCGGTGTGCACGGCGGACACGAGCGTGCCGTTGCCCGGCGCGACACCGCGAGCCTGCGGAATCGTCCAGTCGGTGTTGGTGGCGATCCAGGGGATGCCGCCCTCCTCCTCGGGCACCTTCAGCGCGAACGCGGCCTCAGCCAGTTGCGTCCAGCCGACCTCGGGCGCGAAGCCCTGCACGACGGCCGCGGGGGCGTCGTCCGCGGATCGCGTCACCACGAATCCGGCCTTGTTCACCTCATCGACGAGGCCGTCGCCGCCGACGACGAGAATCGTCGATCCCGGCGCCACACGCTGCGTGAGGAGGCGCATCGCGGCCTGAGGGCTCGTGACGACCTCGTCCGGTCGGGTGGAGAGACCCAGTTCGGACAGATGCGCCGCGACCGAGGCATCCGTCCTCGAAGCGTTGTTCGTGATGTATCCGAGGGTGCGGCCGTCACGCGCGCGAGTGAGGCTCTCGACCGCATGCGGCAGCGCGCCCGCGCCCGCGTAGACCACGCCGTCGAGATCGGCCAGCACGACATCCACGCCGTCGAGCGGACGGGCCGGCTGCGACGGGCGACCGAACAGCGGCATCAGCGGTCGGTGCCTTCGCCGTCGGGGGCTTCATCGGCAGGCTCCGCATCGGGTGCTTCGTCGACGCCGGCCTCGATGAGGATCTCGGCCACCTCGTCCTCGATGGAAACAGCCGCGGATGCCTCATCCCCGGCCTGGGGCAGGAAGATCCCAGCGTCCGGCGCGGTGTCGGCGTCGGCTTCGGCGTCGGCGTCGGCTTCCGTATCGGTGTCGGTGTCGGCGTCGGCTTCGGCGTCGGCGTCGGCTTCCGTATCGGTGTCGGCGTCGGCGTCGGCGTCGGCGTCGGCGTCGGCGTCGGCGTCGGCGTCGGCGTCGGCGTCGGCGACTGTGTCAGCTTCCGTGTCGGCGTCGGCGTCGGCGTCGGCGACGGAGTTCTCGAGTGCTCCGCTGTCGATGTCGTCGTCCTCGATCTCGATGATCTCGTCGATGAAGACGGTCTCGAGGTCGCCGGCTCCGCTGGCCGCGTCGATCGCCTCGGCCGCGACCTGCGCGCGCTCTTCCCAACGCTCGGCCTCTTCGGTCCGACCGAGTTCCTCGAGCACGGTGGCGCGGGCGGAGAAGAGCGCCGGGCTCCACTCGAAGGCGCGGTCGGGATCGAGTTCGGGGATGTCGAGTTCCTGGAGTGCACGCTCGGGTTCACCCAAGTCGAGACGAGCACCGGACATCGCGATGGCCAGGCCGACGCGGACCTCGGTCGGCAGCGCGGCGCGATCGACGCCGCGGCCGACTTCGAGCGCGCGATCGGGGCGGCCGACGCCGCGCTCGCTGTCCACCATCAGGGCGATCTGGTCATCCTTGCCCGAGATGCGGCGGTAGGTGCGCAATTCGCGAAGAGCGAGGGCATAGTCCCCCGTCGCGTACGCCGTGATCGCGAGCGTCTCACGGACGATCGCGATACGACCGGCGCGGCGTGAGGCGGAGAGCGCGTGCTGATGGGCGAGTTCAGGGTCGTCGTCGATCAGCTCGGACGCCATGACGAGGTGCCGGGCGACCTGCTCGGCATTCTCTTTGCTGAGCGTCTTGAGCTCGTTGCGCGCGCTGGGGTGCAGGTCCTGCGGCATCACCTCGTCGGGGATGACGGGATCGTCGTGGCGGGGCCGGACGGAACGGATCTCCTCCGGACGCGTCGCGCGGTCGGGGCGATCGGCACCGCCCCGCGTCGGACGATCGGGACGCCCCGAGCGCTGCGAACCGCGATCACCTTCGCGTCGCTCATAGGGACGGCGCTCACCATCACGGGGCGGATACGACTTACGGTCACCATCGCGCTTCTCGTACGGCTTCCGGTCGCCATCGCGCTTCTCGTACGGCTTACGATCACCGTCACGCTTCTCGTACGGTTTGCGGTTACCGTCGCGCGGCGGGTAGGACCTACGCTCGCCATCACGCGGCGGGTACGACCTACGCTCGCCATCGCGCTTCTCGTACGGCTTACGATCACCGTCACGCTTCTCGTACGGTTTGCGGTTACCGTCGCGCGGCGGGTACGACTTACGCTCACCATCACGCGGCGGGTACGACTTACGCTCACCGTCGCGCGGCGGGTACGACTTACGCTCACCGTCGCGCGGCGGGTACGACTTACGCTCACCATCACGCGGCGGGTACGACTTACGCTCACCATCACGCGGCGGGTACGACTTACGCTCACCATCACGCGGCGGGTACGACTTACGCTCACCGTCGCGCTTCTCATACGGCTTGCGATCATTCCGGCCGCGGTCATCGCGGGACCCGGAGGGCGCGCCATCGCGACCGCGCGACTGCTGGGGTGCGCGCGAACCGGCATCGCGGGCTCGAGGGGGCCGGCCGTCCGTGTGCCCACGCGTCGCGCGGTCTGCTGCGTCGTCGCTCGGCTCGTGCTCGGCCATGTCTCGGTTCCTTCCGATGCGCATATTCAGTGTGTGGGGGTTAACGCGAAATGGCCACCCGTCGTTGGGTGGCCATTTCGGTAATGGAAGTCCGGCGGTGTCCTACTCTCCCACAGGGTCCCCCCTGCAGTACCATCGGCGCTGAGAGGCTTAGCTTCCGGGTTCG
>NZ_JAPDNQ010000003.1 GCF_025989145.1 Microbacterium sp. SSM24
GTTAACGCGAAATGGCCACCCGTCGTTGGGTGGCCATTTCGGTAATGGAAGTCCGGCGGTGTCCTACTCTCCCACAGGGTCCCCCCTGCAGTACCATCGGCGCTGAGAGGCTTAGCTTCCGGGTTCGGTATGGGACCGGGCGTTTCCCTCTCGCTATGGCCGCCGAAACACTATTGATGTTTCAGTCTGCACCAAGCAAAAGTGTTGCTTGTGTGCGGTTCTCGACCGTACATCGAGAACCACTCAGTGGACGCGGGCATCAGGTCCCCACCGTGGGTGGGGGTGATTATCAAGTCATCGGCTTATTAGTACCAGTCAGCTGCATGCATTGCTGCACTTCCACATCTGGCCTATCAACCCAGTAGTCTGGCTGGGAGCCTCTCACCATAAAGGTATGGAAGTCTCATCTTGAGGCCGGCTTCCCGCTTAGATGCTTTCAGCGGTTATCCATCCCGAACGTAGCTAATCAGCGGTGCTCCTGGCGGAACAACTGACACACCAGAGGTTCGTCCAACCCGGTCCTCTCGTACTAGGGTCAGATCCTCTCAAACTTCCTACGCGCGCAGCGGATAGGGACCGAACTGTCTCACGACGTTCTAAACCCAGCTCGCGTACCGCTTTAATGGGCGAACAGCCCAACCCTTGGGACCTACTCCAGCCCCAGGATGCGACGAGCCGACATCGAGGTGCCAAACCATGCCGTCGATATGGACTCTTGGGCAAGATCAGCCTGTTATCCCCGAGGTACCTTTTATCCGTTGAGCGACAGCGCTTCCACAAGCCACTGCCGGATCACTAGTCCCGACTTTCGTCCCTGCTCGACCTGTCAGTCTCACAGTCAAGCTCCCTTGTGCACTTACACTCGCCACCTGATTGCCAACCAGGTTGAGGGAACCTTTGGGCGCCTCCGTTACTTTTTGGGAGGCAACCGCCCCAGTTAAACTACCCACCAGGCACTGTCCCTGAACCGGATTACGGTTCGAAGTTAGATATCCAGAGTGACCAGAGTGGTATTTCAACAATGACTCCACGGTAACTGGCGTCACCGCTTCAAAGTCTCCCACCTATCCTACACAAGCCACACCGAACACCAATACCAAGCTGTAGTAAAGGTCACGGGGTCTTTCCGTCCTGCTGCGCGTAACGAGCATCTTTACTCGTAATGCAATTTCGCCGAGTTCGCGGTTGAGACAGTTGGGAAGTCGTTACGCCATTCGTGCAGGTCGGAACTTACCCGACAAGGAATTTCGCTACCTTAGGATGGTTATAGTTACCACCGCCGTTTACTGGGGCTTAAATTCTCAGCTTCGCCTTGCGGCTAACCGGTCCTCTTAACCTTCCAGCACCGGGCAGGCGTCAGTCCGTATACATCGTCTTGCGACTTGGCACGGACCTGTGTTTTTAGTAAACAGTCGCTACCCACTAGTCTCTGCGGCCACCACACCCTTTTCCAGGCAAGCTGGTATAAGTGGATGGCCCCCCTTCTCCCGAAGTTACGGGGGCATTTTGCCGAGTTCCTTAACCACGATTCTCTCGATCTCCTTGGTATTCTCTACCTGACCACCTGAGTCGGTTTGGGGTACGGGCGGCTAGAACCTCGCGTCGATGCTTTTCTTGGCAGCATAGGATCACCCACTTTTCATCCGCATCGTGTCTCAGCCTGTATGAGTCACGGATTTGCCTATGACTCGGCCTACGCACTTGCCCCGGGACAACCATCGCCCGGGTTGGGCTACCTTCCTGCGTCACACCTGTTAATACGCTAACCGCACCAGAATGGGGTCGTGCGCTAGGCCCAGAGCGTCACCCCGAAGGGATCGGTCACTGGGATTCAGACACTTAGCACTACTGGATTAGTTTGGGCGGTTCTTCGCCGGTACGGGAATATCAACCCGTTGTCCATCGACTACGCCTGTCGGCCTCGCCTTAGGTCCCGACTTACCCAGGGAAGATTAGCTTGACCCTGGAACCCTTGGTCTTTCGGAGGACGTGTTTCTCACACGTCTTTCGCTACTCATGCCTGCATTCTCACTCGTGTGGCCTCCACGGCTGGTTCACACCGCCGCTTCGCTGGCCACACGACGCTCTCCTACCCATCAACACGGCTGGACCACGAAGGCCTACCAATAATGTCAATGCCACAACTTCGGTGGCGTGCTTGAGCCCCGTTACATTGTCGGCGCGGAATCACTTGACCAGTGAGCTATTACGCACTCTTTCAAGGGTGGCTGCTTCTAAGCCAACCTCCTGGTTGTCTAAGCAACTCCACATCCTTTCCCACTTAGCACGCGCTTAGGGACCTTAGTTGGTGGTCTGGGTTGTTTCCCTCTCGACTATGAAGCTTATCCCCCACAGTCTCACTGCTGCGCTCTCACTTACCGGCATTCGGAGTTTGGCTGACGTCAGTAACCTTTTGGGGCCCATCGGCCATCCAGTAGCTCTACCTCCGGCAAGAAACACGCAACGCTGCACCTAAATGCATTTCGGAGAGAACCAGCTATCACGAAGTTTGATTGGCCTTTCACCCCTATCCACAGCTCATCCCCTCAGTTTTCAACCTAAGTGGGTTCGGTCCTCCACGACGTCTTACCGTCGCTTCAACCTGGCCATGGATAGATCACTTCGCTTCGGGTCTAGGACATGCGACTGAATCGCCCTATTCAGACTCGCTTTCGCTACGGCTACCCCACTCGGGTTAACCTCGCCACATATCGCTAACTCGCAGGCTCATTCTTCAAAAGGCACGCTGTCACACCTGCTAGGGGTGCTCCAACGGTTTGTAAGCAAACGGTTTCAGGTACTATTTCACTCCCCTCCCGGGGTACTTTTCACCTTTCCCTCACGGTACTTGTCCGCTATCGGTCATCTGGGAGTATTTAGGCTTATCAGGTGGTCCTGACGGATTCACACGGGATTTCTCGGGCCCCGTGCTACTTGGGATACTCTCCACGCTGCGTCCGACATTTCGGTTACGGGGCTGGCACCCGCTCTGGCCGGCCTTTCAAGACCGTTCACCTATATCGACGCATCACGTTCACTGCTCGGCAGAACAGAACGGAAAGTCCCACAACCCCCAACATGCAACACCTGCCGGCTATCACACATGCTGGGTTTAGCCTGTTCCGGTTTCGCTCGCCACTACTAACGGAATCGCGGTTGCTTTCTCTTCCTGTGGGTACTGAGATGTTTCACTTCCCCACGTTCCCTCTACCCGCCCTATATATTCAGGCGGGAGTCACTGGGTCGGCACGCCGCCCAGCGGGGTTTCCCCATTCGGACATCCTCGGATCACAGTGTGCTTATCCACTCCCCGAGGCTTATCGCAGATTGCTACGTCCTTCTTCGGCTCCAGATGCCAAGGCATCCACCGTTTGCTCTTAAAGACTTGAAATCACATGAGTTTCATCAAGAATCGACGCCCGAGCAAAGCTCGAGCGAGAAATTGACTAATGATCTTTAAGATCATCTATTACAAGATGCACCCCGAAAGGCACATCTCGAAGATGCTCGCGTCCACTGTGTAGTTCTCAAAGTACGGGCGGTACCCTCCCCCCACACCAGACCAGCCGGCATGAAGAAAAGGCCCAGAGAGGCAGTCACAGGAAACAACCGTTCCCCGCTCCCGGTCCCTCAGGACCCAACAGCGTGCACGCCCCGCCGACATCACCCCCACCGTTCCAGACCCGAAGGCCGTACTGAACAGGAGCTCTCCCAAACGAAGCCTTGTCAATGTTCCACCCATGAGCTAACCGGCAGACACGAACGGTCTGATCCGGCGCCTGGACACCCCGAAGAGTGCCAGATGCTCCTTAGAAAGGAGGTGATCCAGCCGCACCTTCCGGTACGGCTACCTTGTTACGACTTAGTCCTAATTACCGATCCCACCTTCGACGGCTCCCTCCACAAGGGTTGGGCCACCGGCTTCAGGTGTTACCGACTTTCATGACTTGACGGGCGGTGTGTACAAGACCCGGGAACGTATTCACCGCAGCGTTGCTGATCTGCGATTACTAGCGACTCCGACTTCATGAGGTCGAGTTGCAGACCTCAATCCGAACTGGGACCGGCTTTTTGGGATTCGCTCCACCTCACGGTATTGCAGCCCTTTGTACCGGCCATTGTAGCATGCGTGAAGCCCAAGACATAAGGGGCATGATGATTTGACGTCATCCCCACCTTCCTCCGAGTTGACCCCGGCAGTATCCCATGAGTTCCCACCATTACGTGCTGGCAACATAGAACGAGGGTTGCGCTCGTTGCGGGACTTAACCCAACATCTCACGACACGAGCTGACGACAACCATGCACCACCTGTTCACGAGTGTCCAAAGAGTTCTACATTTCTGCAGCGTTCTCGTGTATGTCAAGCCTTGGTAAGGTTCTTCGCGTTGCATCGAATTAATCCGCATGCTCCGCCGCTTGTGCGGGTCCCCGTCAATTCCTTTGAGTTTTAGCCTTGCGGCCGTACTCCCCAGGCGGGGAACTTAATGCGTTAGCTGCGTCACGGAATCCGTGGAATGGACCCCACAACTAGTTCCCAACGTTTACGGGGTGGACTACCAGGGTATCTAAGCCTGTTTGCTCCCCACCCTTTCGCTCCTCAGCGTCAGTTACGGCCCAGAGATCTGCCTTCGCCATCGGTGTTCCTCCTGATATCTGCGCATTCCACCGCTACACCAGGAATTCCAATCTCCCCTACCGCACTCTAGTCTGCCCGTACCCACTGCAGGCCCGAGGTTGAGCCTCGGGATTTCACAGCAGACGCGACAGACCGCCTACGAGCTCTTTACGCCCAATAATTCCGGATAACGCTTGCGCCCTACGTATTACCGCGGCTGCTGGCACGTAGTTAGCCGGCGCTTTTTCTGCAAGTACCGTCACTTTCGCTTCTTCCTTGCTAAAAGAGGTTTACAACCCGAAGGCCGTCGTCCCTCACGCGGCGTTGCTGCATCAGGCTTTCGCCCATTGTGCAATATTCCCCACTGCTGCCTCCCGTAGGAGTCTGGGCCGTGTCTCAGTCCCAGTGTGGCCGGTCACCCTCTCAGGCCGGCTACCCGTCGACGCCTTGGTGAGCCATTACCTCACCAACAAGCTGATAGGCCGCGAGCTCATCCTTGACCGAAATTCTTTCCAACTGCAGAAGATGCCTTCGCAGCTCATATCCAGTATTAGACACCGTTTCCAGCGCTTATCCCAGAGTCAAGGGCAGATTGCTCACGTGTTACTCACCCGTTCGCCACTGATCCACCCAGCAAGCTGGGCTTCACCGTTCGACTTGCATGTGTTAAGCACGCCGCCAGCGTTCATCCTGAGCCAGGATCAAACTCTCCATAAAAAAATGATGCAAACCACAACCGGGAAAACGGTCACGACCTGCGAGTTCGAAACTGACCAAAAACGAATATCAAACTGACATCCATATAATTGATCCAAAGGAATCTCAACAACCACCAAAAAGATGGTCGACGAGGTTATTTGGCATTTGACAAGTGCACGCTGTTGAGTTCTCAAGGATCGGACGCACCCACCAACCAGCCTCACAGCCAGCCCAGCAGGGCAACTTCACAATCTTATCCGCCT